>WLTJ01000278.1 GCA_009705435.1 Actinomycetota bacterium
TCGCTGGGCGAGCACCAACAATGATCAGTGCAGATTTTTGTAGCCCAAGGATCGTGTCATCGAGTTCTGTGAAACCAGTGGCGACGCCTGCCAGCGATGTCTTATTCTCAAAGCGCTTCTCAAGTTCGACAATTGACGTAATCAATAGCTCATTGATTTGTCGTGTTGAATCAACAACTCTTTCTTCGGCCACCGCGAAAACACGGGCTTCTGCTTCATCAAGAGCCTTCGCCACATTGTCAGGCTCGGTATATGCAATTTCTGCGATCTCGCTGGCCACACCAATGAGACGTCGGAGCGCCGCAGTGTCCATAACGATTTTGGTGTAGCGAGCCACATTGCCGACGAGTGGTGTGGAGTTCTGAAGTCCCAACAAGAAAGGGAGTCCGCCAATTTCGTCAAGTAATCCAGCGCGACGAAGTTCATCAGACACCGTGATGACATCAACACCATTGCCAGTTGCCATCAGTCCGCGAATCGCGTCAAAAACATGTTGATGTGCAGGTTTGTAAAAGTGCTCAACGTTCAGACCTAATTCTGCAATGAGGTCAAGGGCATCTCTTGACAAAAGTATTGAACCTAGAACAGATTCTTCGGCGCTCAAGTTATGTGGAGGCACGCGATTGACCATTGGACGTGGTCCCCTATCGCGGTCGTCTCTGCCGCCACGGCTTGAACTTCCTGAAAATCCGTCTGATGATCCGTTTGCCATTGCTTCTACTTTGACCTATCTACCCTGTTGATCGCTAGGGGTAAAACACTGTGAATTACTTGTGGACAACTTTGCCAAACTGGGGATAACTCATTCATTTGGATAACAAAAGGGCCCAGACCAGATGGTCTAGGCCCTCATGAACACTTAGTGCGGAACAGGTCCGCGTTGATCACTTAGCGACGACGTTGATGTTGATCGCGAACTGCACATCATTGTGCAACTTTGCAACCACGCTGTATTCGCCAACCGTCTTGAGGTGCTCGGGCAAGGTCAACTTCTTACGATCAAGTTCGATGCCAGTCTGAGCCAAAACGGCAGTCACAATATCAGCGGCAGTCACCGAGCCGAATAAACGACCTTCGGCTCCGGCGGCCTTGACCTTGACTTCAATGACCTTGGCAACCAAAGTTGAGGCCACGGTTTGTGCCGAATCGCGGTCCGCAGCGTCGCGCAGGTCGCGACGACGGCGCATCGATGCCGCTTGTGCGACTGCACCTTCGGACGCATTGAGACCTAAGCCACGAGGCAAAAGGTAGTTACGGCCATGACCCTTGGCGACTTCAACGATGTCGCCGCGCTTGCCAAGACCACGAATATCAGAACGCAGAATGATCTTCATGATCAGCCCTCCTCAGTGGTTGCTGTGTCTTCGATGGTGTCGACTTCAATACCGGTATCGACAGCGTCGACCACGGCATCAACATTCTTCACTTCATCTCGGTTACCGGATTCTGAGTTGCGAGGTCCACGAGGACCACGAGGACCGCCGCGACCAGCTGAAGCAACCCGCTTGGTGTATGGCAATAAGGCCATTTCACGAGCGTTCTTGATGGCAGTTGCCAATTCACGCTGCTGTTGAACGGTGTTGCCGTTCAAGGTCTTGGCCTTGATCTTTGAGCGATCAGACATAAAACGCTGTAGGAGGTTGATGTCCTTGTAATCGATGTACTCGATCTTTTCAGCGGCAAGAAGGTTGCCCTTCTTTTTGATCTTGCGACCATTGTCTTTCGGAGCACGGCCCCGAACTGGCTTCTTTGAAGTGCTATTTCCCATGATTGTTTCCTTGTGTCGATATGTGAGTTGCGAATGAAATGTTTATAAAAGCGGAAAACCGCAGGTCAGAATGGCTCTTCGTCGCCGTATTGCGAATCGTTGCCGGCATTCGATGCAGGCGCGGAGCTTGCTCCACGAGGGGCTTGACGAGGTGCTGAACCGCCATCACCGCCGCCTTTTGGTGGTGTGCGCTCAACGCTGACGGTGGCCCAACGCAAGGTCGGTCCAACTTCATCAGCAACAATGTCCACCGAGGTCCGCTTGCCGCCCTCTTTGGCTTCATATTCACGAACATCGAGGCGACCCGATACCAAAACCCTGGTCCCCTTGGTGAGTGACGCAGCGATGTTTTCGGCGAGTTGATCCCATGCCACAACATTCATGAAAGTGGTGGCTTCCTGCCATTCACCATTGAGCTGATAGCGACGGTTGACGGCGATACCCACTGTGCACGTGGCCTTACCCGATTGGGTGTAACGAAGTTCGGGATCGCGGGTCAGGTTTCCGACCACTGTGATGTTGTTAGATGTCATGTTTTCCTCCTAGGAGTTTTGAAAGAACAGGTCCGAAGACAAGGCTCAAGCTGCAATGAGTCCGCGGCGAGCCGCTTCATCATCGGGGAGACGCATCAACTTGTGCCGAAGGACGTCATCGGCGATGCGCATTGCTCGCTCAAGTTCGTCAAGAGCTCCACCTGGAGCGAGAACATTAAGAATGGCGTAGTAGCCATCTTCCTTTTTGTTGATTGGGTACGCCAAACGACGCTTGCCCCAGAAATCAACCTTGCCGTGGACGGATCCACCAGCGGCCACGACATCTTTGGAGATGTTGGCAATCCACTGTTGCGCGACGACATCATCTACTGATCCGTCGATAATGACCATTAACTCGTATGCACGCATCATAAGCGTGTGACTCCCTTCGGACACGATGACGGCGTTTCCGGCATCGGGGCCCCTGCTTGGGGCAGGGTATTTACTGACATCGGGAGTGTATCGGGAGAAACAAGGAACCTCACACGGACAACTATCCCAGAAGGGTGTGACGCAGATGATCTGGTGAGACGATGATCCCTAACGGCGAGTCAGACGCACCAATGAGGCCGCCGATAAGGAGAGCCCAAAAGAGACCGCCCCCTCACGCGTCGTGATGGCGCCACCTGGCCGTAAATATCCAGCAATCGATCCTGGGCGAAAACCCTGAAAAACCAAGGCCGGGGATTCCCCTGCAAGACCCCAGTGGGCGGCGAGTAAACCCAAGATGATGGCCACGATCGAGACGGGCACAGCCAAAGTTTCAGGTGGCATGCGAGATGCCA
>WLTJ01000279.1 GCA_009705435.1 Actinomycetota bacterium
AGGCAATATATTTTCAGAAAGTCCCGAAAGCTCGCTCCAAAAAATGGGCAACGGGTAGGTTGATCCAACCATGACGACACCAACTTTTCTTCGGGCACCTGACGAGAACTTCGCCACTCTTGCCGACTTTCCGTACCAGCCGCACTATGTCGATATCGCCGGATTAAGGATGCATTACATCGATGAAGGTCCATCCGGTGGTCCCGTGGTCCTGATGTTGCATGGCATGCCGACGTGGTCATATCTGTATCGAACAATCATCAAAGAGTTAGTCACTCACGGATACCGATGCATCGCCCCCGACCATATTGGCTTTGGTCGTTCAGACAAAGTGACTGACCCATCGTGGTACAACATTGCCCGTCATACCGCCAACATGAAGCAGTTCATCGAAGCTCTTGACCTCACAAATATCACCATCATGGTTCAAGATTGGGGCGGACCCATCGGCCTGTCGCAGGTTGCGCATATGCCCGAAAGATTTGCACGATTGTGCATTATGAATACTTGGCTTCACCACGAGGGATATGAATACACTCCTGGAATTTTGCAATGGATTCAACAATGGTCTGTGGGTGGATTGCTTGAGGCAAATATCCCAGAGAAGTTCACCTTGGGTGGACTGATGGCGATGGCTACAGCCCGCGTGACTCCACAAGATTCGCTTGGGCCATCACTGCGCGGAGAGACAGCAACCTACTCAGTTGAGGCCGCCGAAGTTAAAGATGCCTACGATGCACCATTCAAAGGTCTAGATCGCATTGGACATGCTGGCCCATACCGCTTTCCGATGAGTATCCCCCATCACGATATGGTCGCCGGGGATGCCGCCAACCAAGAAAAAAACTTTGCGATCATCAATGCTCTCAAGATCCCCATTCACTTCATGTGGGGTAATGAAGATTTTGTCTTCGTGACGCAATGGGGACGCCAATGGTCGTCAATGATCCCTCATGCAACATTTGAAGAGATCGATGGAGCCCGACACTTTCTCCAAGACACGCATGGAACAGAAATCGCCCAGCGCCTGCTCGCCCACGTCAATGCCTAGCGATTGCTCAGGAAAATTCTGAAAGTGCTACTACGGGCGGGGTGGAATCGGATGGACGATCGAAATCGAGTGCGTGGTCGTGGCAGCCTTACGAAACTTAGCTAATTCAATATATTCAGCCGAGTTCCACCATTTCAGACAAGCCTCTTCGGACTCAAACTTAATAATCACTGTGCGACCTGCCTCGCGCGCGCCTTCGAGAACCTTCGCTCCATCGTCATAGGTGATGAACTCCCCACCATGAGCTTTCAAGATGGGAAAGAAACCTTTCTCGTACAGGCGATAGCCATCTTTGTCATTCACGGTGAAGTGGGCGATGAAGTGCACAGTGCTGTCATGAGACATAATGAATTTTCCTTTTTCTGCGGAGAAGGCAAGACTATCCAGACGCCAACAACCATAACGGCACAGCCGATTGCACCACTCATCCATTGAGGACATCTACTATCTCAATATATGAGTGAATTCCAAAACAGTTTTGAGTCACTTCAGCAGCGCCGACTGCCAAGATGGTTTGACGAGGCAAAATTTGGAATATTTGTGCACTGGTATCCGGCTTCAGTACCGGCTTATGCCCCACTCACCGAGGACCTTTTTACACAATCCAGCAAGTACGGCGATGTCACCGCATTTACCGAATCTCCTTACGCCGAGTGGTACATCAACTCATTGGCAATTGAGGGCTCCTCAGTTCACAAACACCACTCAGAAGTATACGGCAAGAAGCCTTACGATGATTTTGTCACCGAGTTTTTCCGCGAGTCACAAGAGTGGGACCCTCAATCTTGGACCGATGTCCTAGCCCAGTCACACGCTAAATATTTTGTGATGGGCACAAAACATATTGATGGTGCTCTGATGTGGCCGAGCGCGACACATAATCCTTTCAAAGGTTCGCAGTACACCTCAAGGCGCGATCTAGTCGGTGAAGCTTGCACCGCCGCCCAATCTGCCGGGATGCGTACAGGTCTGTATTACTGCGGTGGCTTGGATCTGACATTTCAAGGCTTGGGTTACAACGGTTGGATGAGCATGTTGATGGCAACTCCACAATCAAGCGAATACAAGGCATATGCCACTGCTCATTACATGGAACTCATTGAGCGCTACTCGCCAGATGTGTTGTGGAACGATGTCGGTTGGCCAGGCGGCGGGGATGGTGCGCTTCAACTTATGGCCGACTACTACAACATCAATCCCGATGGTTTGGTCAATGACCGCTTTGACATGATCGCCTCGGCTATGGGCACATCTCATTGCGATTTCATCACCCCCGAATATTCCTCAGGTCTCACCAAAAAAGATAAGAAGTTTGAAGTGTGTCGAGGGATCTCGATGAGTTTTGGCTACAACCAACTTGACGATGAGACAACATATGCAAGTGCTGAGGAACTCATCCACTTGCTGATCAACAGCGTGGCCGATGGCGGCAATCTTCTCCTCAACATTGGACCCAAAGCCAACGGAGAGATCCCAGATATTCAGCGCCAACGTTTGATTGCAATTGGTTCCTGGCTGGAAATCAACGGAGCAGCCATTTTCGCTTCTCGCCAACACCCCATGGGCACTCTGACAAGCGAGTGTGGCCTATCAATCCGCCTCACCCAAGGTCAAGATGATGCGACCTACGCAATGGTTTTAGGAAAGCCGCGCTCGCCAGCGCTACACATCTCTGGACTTCCCGAGGGTCCTGTTCATCTACTCGGTGTCTCCGATGAAATCCAACGCAACGGCAACACAGTAACGCTGCCGGGTCGATTACCTGAGCACAGCGCAATCACCCTACGCATCAGTTGACTAGGGCCATAACGGTTCAGGAACAGTCCAAGACACCGGATTCCCCCAAGTGTTTTGAAAGGCGACCTCGTGAGGCTGTTGGCGTTTAGCCACACCCCATCTACCCGTGGGATAACCAATGGTGATCATCGCCATCGGTACCCACTCGCCAACTGGCGGTGCTCCCAAAATGTCCAACACTTCCTGTGTGTGCTTTTTGAAAAGCAGTGTCGTGAGCGATGTCCCGAGACCTTCAGC
>WLTJ01000028.1 GCA_009705435.1 Actinomycetota bacterium
AGCATCGTCCGCCTTACCCCTGCAGTAATTTTTGTTTGCGACTTCCCCTCGTCAATCTCGGCGCACACCCGCCGCGACAGGGAGGTCCCTTATGTCCCAATTCAATAACCAAGCACACTCCACCATTCCCACATGTGGCGTTGATCCCATTTCATCAGCTGATATCGCAGCTCATCTAGGTCGCGCCTTGCAGGTCACGTCGACGACCGATGATCTCATCGTCATTCCTCTTGACCCCGCTTATATCGGTCACGGTATTCTGCTCTTTGAGAGTGGTACCAACTACCTCAGTAACATTCGCGACATGCTTGAGGTTTGCCTTGACGCTAACGAAACTCCTTACGTTGTCTTCTACTCAGTGCGTCAACACGACATCATGGACGAAGATGATCATCTCCAATACCAAATCGCCAACGCTTGGCTAGAGAGCAACGGCGTGCAACTTGTTGACTGGTTCGTGTTAACCAGCCGCAGTATTCGCAGTATCCCTGTCGAGTTCGGTGACCCTCATGAATGGCCCGATTGATCTACCCAGACGCCACACTTTGCGATCTTCTTTAACGCTGTCGACCTTTACGAACCTTGATGGCGATGGGCTTAACTTTGGAAGCCTCGCCAATCACCTGAGTGCCGATCGCGCCGATTCCGATCGCTGTGCCAGCGACGATCAAGTTCACAATCCAAGAAGCCATGACCAAAACCTACCTCACTCGCGCAACGCGTACCCCGTCAGATAGTGAAATCAGTGTGCACAGCCGCAACCCGACCCACAGCCTCCGCCAGAGCGAGGAGCGGGAGCAGGAGTCACAGATCCCGTCGCAGCGCCCACCGAGGCAAAGACCGACAACAGACGTACGGCATTCTCGTGACCATCTGGGCATGTGGCTGGGTCACCAGCCTCGGCCATGGGGCGACGAACTTCAAAAGTCGTCTCACATGTTCGGCAACGGAAGTCGTACGCAGGCATACCACTGAGTGTAGGCATCTGCTTGACTTATGTCATGGTTCAAAGTTCAACCGCTCCCAGCCTTTCGTCCACCCACCCCTCATCGTCCACTGACCTAGACACGCGGCTTGATGAAACCACGCAAACTGGTGAACCCATCAGCGCGCATATCGTCAAAGTTGAACCTGGAGAGAGCGCCCAAGCCAAGGTCATGGAAGCGCGCATTTATGGATCTCCATTGGAAGCCCTCTGCGGCCATGTTTGGGTTCCATCGCGCGATCCAAAAAAGTTGCCGATGTGCGAAGACTGCAAGTCCATTTATGAGATGTACCGCATGATGAACGATGGACTCAATGAGCAACCCACCGAGTGAACTGCGGATTCGTCAAGCAGTTCGCGCTCTCATCATCACCCCCGAGACCCAAGTTCTTTTAGTGCGCTTTGAGTTTCCCGCTGGTACACGCTGGGCCTTACCAGGTGGAGGTCTTGATCCCGGCGAAGACCATGTCGCAGCATTACGCCGCGAACTCGTTGAGGAAGTCGGTTTACACCACGCCGATATCGGTCCGCATATTTGGACTCGAGAGCACCAAATCCCATTTATCAATGGTCAGTGGGATGGACAGCGTGAGCACATTCATCTTGTCAAGGTGCCGTCAACTTTCGCACCCCGACCAACATTGGATTGGCCAACTCTCAACGCCGAATATGTCTTTGAACTGCGTTGGTGGGAGATCGCCGAAATCGCTCAAGCATCTGAGACGACTTTCGCTCCTGCAAAACTCTTGCAACACATACGAAACATCGTTGAGCAAGGCGTACCTACTCATCCCATCGACGTCGAGGTCTAGAGTTAAATCATGCCCGATCTTCAGTCCATCATCGCTTTTGCTATTGCCTCGGTTGCTCTCTTACTGATCCCTGGGCCAGCGGTTATCTATGTTCTCAATCGCAGCGTGTCGGATGGTCGAGAAGTTGGGCTTGCGGCGGTTGCAGGTCTTGAACTCGGAAACTTTGTTCACGTCATAGCGGCAACAGTTGGTCTATCGGCCATCCTCGCGACATCAGCAACGGCATTCAATATCGTCAAACTTTTAGGTGCTAGTTATTTGATCTTTGTTGGTATTCGAACATTGCTACGTCATCCACAGCAGATCGCCAGTGATTCGACATCGGTTTCCCTGCGTCGCTCATTTACCCAAGGAATCATTGTGAATACCTTGAACCCCAAAGTCGCTTTGTTCTTTTTGTCGTATCTTCCGCAATTCATTGATGCTGATAAGGGAGCCGCCTGGTCCCAAGCCCTGGTCTTAGGGAGCACTTTTGTTTTCATTGGCTGTCTCACCGATGGTATGTACGCCCTCACAGCAAGTGCTTTACGGGGAGTGTTACTGAAAGGACGCACACTGCCCTTTGTTCAGCGCTATGTGGCTGGCACAGTGTTCATCGCCCTTGGCATAGTTGCTGCTACTACTTCCCCTTCGGCATCAAAATAGTTTTATCTAAAGTTGCGACTACTCATTGTCGCTGGAACCGTTAATGGGGCGATCACTTCGGCGATGATATTGACCACTCCTTCCACACGTTCTAAACGTCCGCGAATGAGTAGCGCTCCAGTCCCACGAGCCACGGCGCGAAATCTCTTCCAACATCCAACGGAAACGATGACATTCATCAGTCCAGTCTCATCTTCAAGACTGATAAAGGTAACGCCCTGGGCCGTACCTGGTCGTTGGCGATGGGTCACTAGACCAGCGACCCACACCTTGGTTTGCTCAACGATCAGTAATTGATCTGCGGGCGTTACTCCCATCTCGTGAAGTTGTTCACGTAAGAACTTTGTGGGATGCCCAGTTGGCGAAATACCCGTGGCCCAAATATCAGCTACCGCTATCTCGATTGGCTCCATACCTGGCAACGTTGGGGCCTGCGTGCCAGTCGCTAGACCCGGCAAACGATCACGACGTGATTGAGTGGCGGCACCTACAGCCCATAATGCGGAGCGCCTCTCAAGACCGAAGCATTCGCCGAATAAACCACCAGTAGCCATCGCTTCAAGTTGCGACAATGTCAGATCATCAACCCGTCGCACCAAATCTTCGACATCCACATAATTGCCATTCAATGAACACTCATTTTCGATCTCTTGCGCCAACTCGACACCGAGACCGCGTACCGAACTCATGCCCAATCGCACTGCGAAACCGCCATGGCTTTGAGCACATTCTTCTAATCTCGCGTCTGCGCCAGAAGCTAGAAGATCGGGGGTGCGCACTACTACTCCGTGTCGACGCGCATCTTGGGCTAGAGAGTGTGGACTCCAAAAACCCATCGGCTGAGCATTCAGTAAGCCAGCGTAAAAAGATGCTGGCTCATGCAACTTCAACCACGCCGATGAGTAGACCAAGTAAGCAAAAGAAACGGAATGACTTTCTGGAAATCCATAACTTGCAAAGGCCGCCATTTTGTCAAAGATCTCATCTGCAATAGAGCCAACAATCCCCCGTTGCGCCATACCGTCGTAAAGTTGCTGGCGTAACATCGCCATGCGCTTCCGACTGCGCTTTGAGCCCATTGCCTGACGCAACTGATCGGCTTGAGAAGGCGTGAAACCAGCAACATCTATAGCCATCTGCATCAGTTGTTCCTGAAACAACGGGATACCCAAAGTTTTGCTGAGGCTATTTTCTAATAACGGATGTAGATACGTTATTGCTTCTTGCCCGTTGCGACGACGAATATATGGATGCACTGAGCCACCCTGAATCGGTCCCGGACGAATCAGCGCCACTTCGACGACGAGATCATAAAAGCGCCTCGGTTTTAGTCGTGGCAACGTGGCCATTTGCGCGCGTGACTCAATTTGAAAAACTCCGACCGTGTCGGCGCGACACAACATGGTGTACACATCATCGTCTTGGGGCAAAGTTGCCAAATCAATCGTCACCCCTTTGTGTTCTTGCACTAGATCAACAGCACCATGTAACGCCGACAACATTCCCAGCCCAAGTAAATCGAACTTCACTAAACCAGCTGCCGCACAGTCCTCTTTATCCCATTGCAAAACACTGCGATCTTTCATTCGCCCCCATTCCACTGGACATACTTCAATCACTGGACGATCACAAATCACCATTCCTCCGGAGTGGATGCCCAAATGTCGCGGTGCATCTTCAATTTCAGCGGCAAGTTCCAGAACGAGGGGTGGGATATTGTGATCCGGACGACCATCTGGACCCGTGTCGGCGGCATCTGTCTGAATAGTGCGCCACATATCAATCTGTTTCGCCCATGCATCTTGTTGACCTGGGGCATATCCAAGTGCACGTGCCATATCGCGCACCGCTGAGCGCGCCCGATAAGTAATCACATTGGCTACTTGTGCAGTGTGATGGCGACCGTAACGTTGAAAGACATATTGAATGACTTCTTCGCGACGACCACTCTCAATATCAAGATCAATATCTGGTGGACCATCACGGTCGGGTGAAAGAAACCGCTCAAACAATAGGCCCAATGACACCGCATCAGCCTTAGTGATACCCAACGAATAACACACTGCACTATTGGCGGCACTTCCGCGACCTTGACAATAAATATCGGCTTGCAAACAAAACTGCACGATGTCCCAAACAACTAGAAAATAACCAGCAAAGCCGAGTTGTTCAACAACTGCAAGTTCATGATCAATGGTGCGCCAGGCGCGCGCTCTGATGCTCAGATCTTCACCCGCGTGAGGGCGCTCTCCGTAACGGCGAGTTGCGCCAACTTGAGTGAGTTGGCGAAGAAACTGCATTTCATCAAGACCATTGGGACATGGATAAGGCGGCAACTTCGGCGCCACCAACGCGAGATCGAAAGCCGCTGCCGATGCAATCTCTGCGGTCAATTCAACGGCACCGGGATAACGCGCGAAGTGTCGTGATTGTTCGGCTCCACTACGTAAATGAGCAGTCGCTGCGGCCGGTAAATGAATATCGACCTCGCTGAGGCTGCATCGCTGATTGACGGCTGCCATTGCAGTGGCAAGACGACGCGCTGATGGAGTTGCGTAATGCACATTGTTCGTCGCCACACAGGACACATCACTGCGGGCAGCCAACTCAACAAGGGCGTCGTTGCGCGCCGAGTCCAGTGGATCACCATGATTCCATAACTCAACTAACACCCGGTCGCGTCCGAAGGCAGCGACCAGTCGTTGCAACTCACGCAATGCTGCATTCGGACCAAGTTGCATCAGCGTTGCTGGCACGAGACCTTGTTGACAACCGGTGAGCACCCACCAATGGCCGCTCGCACTATCACTCAAGTCTTCGAGCGTGCAACGTGGATCACCTTTACTACCCGCTAACTGCGCCAGGCTCAAGGCCCGCGATAAACGAGCGTAGCCAGGCTGTCCATCTGCCAAAATCACCAAACTGTGGGTTGTGTCCGCTGACTGAACTGTTACTTCGCTACCGAACACGGTCGGCAAGCCAATACTGCGTGCCGCCTCAGAAAAACGCACAACGCCGTACAGACCATTGAAATCTGTGAGGGCTAAAGCCGTCAGTCCTAGGCGTTGGGCCTCATCGGCGAGTTCTTCAGGGTGCGACGAGCCGGCCAGAAAGGAGAAATTGGAATGGCAATGGAGTTCGGCATAAGCGACCATGTCTGCAGACTACCGAACATATGTTCGTAACCGCAAGCGCCCTCTTTACTAAATCAAGCCTTCAGCCACAGCCATCTCAATCCACGGAATTACCTCGTCGAGCAACTCATCCAAAGTGGTCAGTGCCTAATCATGCACGTACATCCAGTGAATCTCTGCAGTTCGAGGTCTCAGTACTGGACCCACAGTTGAGATTTTCGGCTTCCGATAGATTGCCGTCATGGCATTAAAAATCGCTGTTGTTGGAACTGGTTATGTTGGCCTCACGACCGGTGCCTGTCTCGCACATCTCGGTCACAAGGTCGTATGTGCCGACATTGATCCTGAGAAAATCGCCTCATTGCGAAGTGGACACATTCCGATTGTTGAAGATGGTCTCACAGAGTTGGTCACCCAGGGGCTGGCCTCAGGAAACCTGAGCTTTGTTGTTGGCTCATCTGGCGCTGTTCAAGACTGCGAGATCGCCTTTCTTTGTGTCCCCACCCCACAAGGTGACGACGGAGCTGCTGATCTCTCCTATGTTCAAGCTGCTTCAGAAGAAATCTCAGCCTCTCTCCCCTTTGGCGCCATCGTCGTTAACAAATCCACAGTGCCGGTCGGTTCAACAAAAGTCGTTGAACGCTCACTTCAGCGACCCGACATTAGCGTTGTATCAAATCCCGAGTTTTTGCGCGAAGGTTCAGCAGTCCACGATTTTCTACATCCAGATCGCGTTGTCATCGGTAGCGACAATCGTCAAGCGTCCTTAAAAGTCGCCTCTGTCTATGATGCTTTGTCAGCAAAAATTATCATCACTGATCCCGCCTCAGCTGAGACCATTAAATATGCTGCCAACGCGTTTCTCGCCACCAAATTATCTTTCATCAATGCCATCGCTGCGATTTGTGAAGGAGTGGGAGCCGATATCAACGATGTCGTCTCGGGCATTGGATCCGATACCAGGATTGGCGCGAATTTCTTGCAACCTGGCCCAGGCTGGGGTGGATCATGTTTCCCCAAGGACTCACGCGCACTTATCAAGATCGCTGAGGACGCCGATTACAACTTTGATCTCTTGAAGGGTGTCATTACTGTCAATAATCAACAGTTTGACCGAGTCACCGAGAAAATTTGCCTTGCCGCAGGTGGTTCAGTCAGCGGAAAAATTGTCGCTGTCTGGGGACTCACTTTCAAAGCTGGCACCGACGATCTGCGCGACTCCCCCTCCCTCCAAATAATTCAACGGCTCCTGCATTTGGGGGCAATCATCCAGGCTTTTGATCCAACAGTCACCTCTCATCGAATTGGTCTCAACCAAGAAATTCAGATCGCAGAGACTGCCGTTAAGTGTGCCCAGAACGCTGAGGTTCTTGTCGTTCTCACAGAATGGTCAGAATTCACCAAAATTGATCCCTCTGTTGTTCGCACGGTCATGAGCGGACGGACCATCGTTGATGGGCGCAATCTTCTTGACCGATCTGCATGGCAAGAGGCTGGTTTCACCCATCTAGGAATTGGCCGCTAAGGATGCGCGTTTTACTCGCTGGGGGTTCAGGATTCATCGGTTCACATATTGCCGACGCTCTCCTTGCTCGTGGCGATGAAGTAGTTGTCGTCGATAATTTCTGCACTGGTCGCGCCAGCAACGTCGCGCACCTGAGTGAGCACCAACTTTTTCATCTGATTGAACATGACATCACCCTTGCGTGGCCTGAGCATCGCGCATTAACAGAAAAATTCGATGCCGTCCTCGATTTTGCCAGCCCAGCTTCACCTAATGACTTCGCTACCATGCCACTCGAAATTTTGGCGGTCGGCAGCACTGGCACACGCAACCTTCTCGACCGCGCCGTGAAAGATCAGGCTGTCTTTTTCCTGACGTCCACCAGCGAGGTTTACGGTGATCCCTTGGTGCATCCGCAACCCGAGTCCTACGGCGGAAATGTTGACCCAATTGGGCCACGCAGTTGTTACGACGAAGCAAAGCGTTTCAGTGAGGCGCTCACGATGGCCTATCACCGAGTTCATCATCTTGATATACGCATTGCGCGTATTTTTAATACCTATGGCGAACGGATGCGACCGAGTGATGGACGAGTCGTGAATACCTTCGTCGAACAGGCTTTACTCAATGAGCCTTTGACGCTGCACGGCGATGGGCAACAGACGCGATCGTTCTGCCACATCAGTGACGAAGTTCGTGGTCTGATGGCCTTGCTCGACAGCAATTACAATCTGCCCGTCAATATTGGGAACCCAGAAGAGTTCACGATGCGTGAACTTGCTGAACTAGTGATCAATCTCACTAGTTCTTCAAGTGAAATTCTCTCCGTTTCGCTTCCACCCGAACGACAAGGTGATCCGCTACAACGAAGACCCGACATCACTTTGGCTCAAAGTGTCTTGAATTGGCGACCAGAAATAACACTACGTATTGGTCTTCAAAAAATGATTGATCACTTCATACATGTTGAAGGCATCTCGTGACCATTCTTGTCACTGGTGGCGCTGGATACATCGGCTCGCAAACCTCGCGTCTTTTGACATCACTCGGCCGCGAGATCGTCGTTCTCGACTCTTTGGAACGTGGCAATGCGAACTCAGTCTTTGGTGCCCCACTGGTCATTGGCGACATTGCTGACTCTGCCCTCGTCACCGATCTCTGTCTGAAATATCAAGTCACAAGTGTGATCCATTTTGCGGCCTATAAAAGTGCTGGCGAATCCATGAGTCAGCCAGAAATGTATTGGCGAAACAATGTTCAGGGAACCGTCAATTTGATTGAAGGAATGCTGGCCGCCAACGTCAATCACATTGTTTTTTCATCTTCCGCTGCGGTGTATGGCAATCCCCAATCTTCGCCAATCAGTGAGGCATCTGCAATTTCTCCAGCGAATGTTTACGCTGAAACTAAAGCAACGATGGAACGGGTCATTCGCTGGTACGGCGAAACCCACGGCTTGCGATGGACAAGTTTGAGATATTTCAACGCCGCCGGTGCCAGCAGCGATGGCGTGTTAGGTGAGAACTGGGATATCACGACAAACCTCATTCCGCTGGTCATGAAAGCTGCCCTTAACGTCAGTGGTCCTCTGCAGGTTTTAGGCAATGATTATGCAACGAAAGACGGGACAGGAATTCGCGATTATGTTCACGTTGAAGATCTGGCCGACGCCCACGTTAAAGCTCTTGACTATCTGCAATCTGGTGGGCCTAATTTGACTGTCAATCTTGGTACTGGTGTCGGCACTTCCGTGCTGGAGATTTTATCCGCCACCGAAAAAGTCTTGGGTCACGCAGTTCCACACGAGTTCGCTCCTCGCCGATTAGGAGACCCTGCGGCCGTATATGCCGATGCGACACTCGCCAAGAGAACCCTTGGCTGGAGTGCCCAAAAGAGTCTCCAGCAAATCATTGACAGTGCTTTTCACTGGCATCTCAATCAACTCTCTTAAGAAGAACAGCCTCCCCTTCAGGTCACATCTCCGCTTGGCTGTATGCGGGAGCGGTATCATGGCCGTATGAGTGAGCGTCCGCGACAGCAGTTGCCACGGGCATTTCCTTCTTTCATCGAAACAGCCATCCATCTTTTCTCTCGACCGTTAAATGCGATCTGGAAGCATGGTTTTCGGTTCCTCTTTGTCTTCGACTTTTTCGCCCTATTTATCTCGCTGGTAGCCATCAACTTGATTCGATTCGGACGGCACCGGCCAAACTATTCTCTCGGACACCACTTAATCGGTTTCAGTTTGGTATCAATTTTTCTACTCCTGATTAACTACTTCGCCGGACTCTACGAACGCGAATCGCGAATCGGCAATCCCTCGTGGTTCCCTCGCGTATCGCTGGCACTTGCCGTTGGCGTGACAACGATCGCCGTCATCACCCTATTCACAGACCGCTACTTCATGCCCCGAGTAAACCTGGTTCTGCTACTCCTCCTCGGCTCACTCGCACTCACCTCTAGCCGGTACCTAACTCGAAATCTCACCTTGCGTCGTCAGGGTCTTGCCAGAGTCGGCATCGTAGGTCCACAGGAAGCAATCCGTACCACATGCTCACAGTTTGAATCCAATGAACGACTCGGGGAAGTAGTTGCCACCACGCTTGATACCAGCAACATCATTGAGATCGTTTCCTCTCATCTGATCACCGATCTCTTGTTCCTTGATATCCAGACCTTTGACACCGCATATCCCGAACCTTTGGGCGAGTTGGAGGAACTCGGAGTAGTTCTTCACCAGCGAGTGAGTGCTCAAGAAACCTTGCTCGGACTTCGATCAATTCATCAGATCGCTGGAATTCCGTTCACGCGACTTCGATCTCATAACCTCGCAATTCATCAGCGGCGACTAAAAAGATTATTTGACTTGCTCTTACTTTTGATCGTGTCGCCAATCGTTGTTCCCCTCATCATTTTTTTCTTCATCTATGTGCGAATAGCGGCCGGACCATCGTTCATCTATCGTCAACAGCGAGTGGGAGAAAAGGGAAAGACCTTCACTGTTTTCAAATTTAGAACAATGAGACTTGATGCCGAAGCTGACGGGCCACAAACGGCTACTCTGACTGATCCACGAATCATCCCATCTATGTCTTGGATGCGATCAATGCGCGCCGATGAGATCCCACAACTATGGAATGTCATTAAAGGTGAAATGTCCCTGGTCGGGCCTCGTCCCGAGCGACCGGAAATGGCAAAAGGATTCCAAGCAGATATACCTGGATACGAGCGACGTACGGAGCTACCACCTGGACTCACTGGCTTAGCTCAAGTGCACGGTCGTTACGACAGCGCACCGGAACACAAACTCGGTTACGACCTGCAATATCTTGTGAATTGGTCCCTCATTTTAGATATCCAGATTCTTCTCAGAACTGTCTGGGTTGTTCTGAGTCGCCGTGTCTGACCAGAGCCAGATGATGAGTCATAGCGAATGGCCCACAGTCTCCGTCGTGATGCCAATTCGTCATGAGGCAAAGTACCTTGAGCAATCCGTGCAGTCAATTTTGCTTCAGACCTACCCGCGAGAGTTTGACATTTGTTTAGCAGTCGCCCCGTCAAGTGACGCAACAGAGGCAATCGCTCAGAGTCTCTGCGCGCAAAATCATCGAATCTCGGTTATCGAGAACCCTTCGGGGAAAACCGCCAGTGGTTTAAACGCCGCAATCGCTCATACCAAAGGGCAAATCGTTGTTCGCGTTGATGGTCATGCCACCTTGTCTCCTGACTACATATTGAACGCTGTCACAACCCTTCGATCGACGGGGGCAGCCAATGTGGGCGGCATCCAACGGCCAACCGGTCGCAGTGTTTTTGAACGTGCTGTAGCGCGTGCAATGACTTCGAAGTTCGGCACAGGTGGATCAAAGTTTCATGTTGGAGGACAAGCGGGTCCGACTGACTCTGTGTACCTAGGTGTGTTTGACAGGACCCGTGCAGAAAAAGTGGGCTGGTTTGATGAGCGGTTGATCCGCAACCAGGATTACGAACTAAACATTCGTCTGCGCCGTGACGGTGCAACTATTTGGTTTGATCCAAATCTATGGGTTGATTATCAACCCCGAAGTTCACTGTCACAATTGGCACGACAGTATTTTCAATACGGTTGGTGGAAAGCAAAAGTTGTTTCTTTGCATCCCTCGTCTCTACGCTTGCGCCAATCTGCTCCAGTGCTCGTCACAGTTGTTTTGCTATGCAG
>WLTJ01000280.1 GCA_009705435.1 Actinomycetota bacterium
GGGCGCAACACGATGATTGGTCCAGATTGCACCCTCTCCGCTGGAATGGTTCCTGGTCAACAATGTTTGAGTGATCGAATTGTGACGATTGGGAATCGTTGCTTGATCGGAAAAGGTACGGGCATTGTTGGGCACTTCTCCATCGAGATTGGTGATGATGTCTGGACAGGTCACAATGTGTACATCACCGACCAAAATCATGGGTATAAGGACATCTCTCGTCCGATTTCAGTGCAGACCATGCCAGAGAAGGCAGTGCGTATCGGCAACGGATCTTGGCTTGGGTATGGGACTGTCGTTCTGCCAGGGGCCGACATTGGGGAGCACGTAGTCATTGGGGCGAACAGTGTTGTGACCGGAACGATTCCGTCTTTCAGCGTGGCCGTTGGTTCGCCAGCCAAAGTCGTGAGACGCTACATCAATGGTGCTTGGGAACCTGTGATTTCTTAAACCGCAAGATCCTTTGGCGCGCCGCACGACTTCATGCGATTTGCTTGGGCAAAATAATCAATCAATGTTGATGCTGGAGAACCTTCGACCATTGACTCTGCAAAAGGGGCATTTTCGCCTGTGCGCAAAATTGCCGTATAGGCGATGCGACCGTTGATCCAATCCTGAAAAATATCTCTCCAAGTATCAACTCGCTTTTGATCTTGAGGACTGGCTAGTTGTTGCGAAGTGACGTCATCAAGCATTTTTTGAATAATTGCTGTGGCTTCGTCAATAATGTCGGCGCGCTCTGACAAAGCATTGGGACCAACCGTATTAATGCGCCTTAGATCAACCAAAGTATCTCGCTGAAGATTCGCTTCTTGACACAATGCGTTGGCTCGTATGGACCAGGAAGTGTCATCCACCGCAGCAACATTGTCTCTTGAGGGAGGGAAAAATAGTGCCCATACCCAAAAGACGGCAATTCCAAGGGAGATAATCGTCAGTAATATTTTGACGGGCTGACGGGAAATACTCACGATGCTTTAACGGGACGATATGAAATAAGCATTTGCAAAATTCCTCCACCGATTCCAAGAAGAGCGGTGATCACAAGAGAGTTCCAACCTGGTACGGAGAAATCAATCGCGTTGTCTACAGACCAGTCTCCAGCGCCAATCGTGCCAACTGCCAAGGCTCCTAACAAAATTGTTGCGCAATACTCCCAGCCTTGATTCGGCTTAAAGATGAAAAATCCAACTTTGCCATGTGCCGTGTAAATAGCCACGACCATGATCCCTATAACGCCGGCGGCGGCAAGTGGAGTCAGCAATCCGACTGCCAGCATCAGGCCGGCTCCTATTTCTGTGCTCGCTGCCAAACGTGCCTGCCACTTGGGCCACTTCATGCCCATACTTGCAAACCAACCCGAGGTCCCAGCAAGACCACCTGGTCCGAATACTTTGTTGTACCCGTGGTAAGCCAGAAACAATCCCAAACACAAGCGCAAGATAAGCAAACCGAGATTAAGTTGACTGGGATAGGAAACTTCCATTTCCCTACATTACTGCTAGGAATTCATTGTGCCCAAGCCTGAGAGTCAGAATCGTCGATTCCGAAGAGCGTTCGTACTTCTCAAGACTTTGGTGAGTTTTCATCCTGGGTTGTTTGCCGTATCAATGGCAGGTGCGGCTGTTTTCGCGGTCTGTACGGTCGCCTCGTCATGGGCTTTACGTTGGGTGATCGATGAAGTGATTGTGACGCGCTTCGCGACAGGGGTGATCTCGGTCAAACGAATAGCAGCAACCTTTGGGCTGCTTGTGGGTCTCTCTTTGATTCGTGCTGTGGGTGTAGTCATTCGTCGCACATGGGCCGGGAAAGCTCAGTGGCGCACCGCCGAGTCGCTCACAGCACAAGTTGTGGATGCTTTAGTCGATCAGCCAGTCTCGTGGCATCGTCAGCAGTCCACCGGAGACCTGATCACACGTGCAGGCGTTGATTGTGAGGCCTCCGTGGCGGTGTTGGCCCCTTTGCCCTACGCCAGCAGTGTCGTGTTGATGATGGTCATTGCCGCTACGGGCCTCATTTCCACCGATATCTGGTTAGGTATAGCTGCCTCAAGCGTTTTTCCACTTCTCGTTTTGTTGAATGTGATGTATCAACGTCGCGTGGATCGATGGTTTGATCTCGCTCAAGATGAACTGGGTTCGTTATCGGCAGCAGTTCACGAGAGTTTTGAAGGCGTCACGGTTGTCAAAGCCTTTGGTGCCGAATTGCAAGAGACGAATCGTCTGGCGACCATTGCATCGCGTGTCAAAGTGGCGAGAATTGAAGCCATAAAACTGCGCTCACTGTTTGAAGCAGGTCTTGACTTCGTTCCTAATCTGACCAACATATGCCTTGTGGTCGGTGGATCCTTCCGAGTTCGGTCTGGTGATCTCTCAGTTGGTGAATTGGCGAGTTGCATTTACATGTTCACTTTGTTGGTGTTCCCGCTGCGCCTCATCGGTTACGCCTTTTCTGAGATGCCTCGATCACAATCTGGTTTTGCTCGTCTGAGAAGTTTGTTGGATCAAGACATTCTCCCGGATCCACGCCGCAAGATTAATGAAAGTGGAGATGGGTTGACCATGACCGATGTCAGTGTCGGGCATGCCCTTGATAAGGATGTTCTCGCGGGTGTGAGCGCTTCCTTCAAGATTGGTTCAATCACAGCGATAGTCGGTTACACCGGTAGCGGAAAAACCACTTTGTTACATGCAATGGCTGGACTCATTGAAGTCTCGAGCGGATCGATTTCTGGATCGCCAGATGGTACTGCGCTTGTCTTTCAAGAGCCGTTTATTGTCGGAAGTAGTGTGCTTGACAATATTACGATGGGTCACGAATATCGAGATGATGAGGTGACTCGGGCAATCGAGATTGCCGAGGCGCAATTTCTATTTGAACTTCCGAGCGGCTTGCAGACAATTGTTGGAGAGCGAGGCGTTGGTCTGTCCGGTGGACAACGTCAGCGACTGGCATTAGCAAGAGCCGTCATCACCTCTCCCAAGGTGCTGCTACTTGACGATACAACCAGCGCTCTTGACCCCCTCACAGAATCCAAAGTGATGGGAAACCTACGCAGAGAATTGGGAGAAACAACGGTGA
>WLTJ01000281.1 GCA_009705435.1 Actinomycetota bacterium
AAGGGTGTGCGCATGAAGATTTCTTCATGGACCCGTCATGATCACAACACCATGCCACCTGCTGCCAAAACTGTCGGCAACTATGTGAACTCCTCGTTGGCAAAAGTTGAAGCACTGCGCGCCGGCTATGACGAAGCAATCATGTTGGCTCCTAATGGACTCGTCGCCGAGTGCACGGGCGAAAACATTTTCTGCTCGCGCAATGGAATCATCTTGACGCCGCCATTAACTGCCGGTGCGCTTGAGGGAATCACTCAGAGTTCAGTGATGGCGATAGGTCGCGACATGGGTATCGACATGCGCATTGACAATATTGCGCGTAGCGATCTCTACATCGCTGATGAGATCTTTGTTTGCGGGACCGCCGCCGAAGTCAGTGCAGTGTCTTCAGTTGATGATCGCGCAGTGCCATCACCTGGACCAGCGACCACTGCGATTGGTCAAATGTATGGTCGCGTCGTGCGTGGTCAAGAAGCCAAATACGCGCATTGGTGCGAACTCGTCAAGTAATTAACTGATCGTGGCGCGGCGACGTGCAGCGAGACCAGCCAAACATTCAAAGGCCAATCGATGTGCCACATTGACTGTTAGTTCGCTGACGTCATAGGCCGGCGCCACTTCAACGATGTCGATGCCCACCACATTGTGCTCAAGACACAGAGTGCGAACCATGCGTAATAAATCCGAGGACAAAATTCCACCTGGTTCGGGTGTGCCAGTTCCAGGAGCGAAAGCCGGATCCAAACTGTCGACGTCAATTGAGATATACAAACTGTCAGCGCTTTCAAGAGCCTCGTTGACTGCATCGCGCATCACTGCTTGAAAACCACGTTGCCAAATTTCATCCATGGTGTGCCAACGCATACCTTGAGAGCGCATCCAGTCAAAGACTTCTTTAGGCGGCCAGTAACCGCGTAGTCCGACTTGCACAAAGTTTTTTCCTGGTATCGCTCCGGATTCAATGAGTCGACGCATGGGTGTGCCATGGCTTGCCAAGTTGCCGGCGATGATGTCGGCAGTGTCGGCGTGGGCATCAAAGTGCACCATTCCGACAGTTCCAATACCGCGAGCCTCGGCGACGGCTGAAGCAGCCGGCCAAGTGATTGAGTGATCTCCGCCGAGGGTGATGGGGATGATGCCACGGCGGGCAACTTCTGCGACACGAGTTTTGATATTCGCCAAACTGACACCTGTTTGACCGTGAGGGCAATAGGCATCGCCGAAGTCAATGACCTCCAGCCAATCAAAGATTTCGATGTCTAGGTCGATGTGGTAGGTGCCCGGCTCGTAGGCCTGCGAGCGAATTGCTCGGGGTCCAAAGCGGGCGCCAGGGCGGTTTGTCGTCGAATTGTCGTAAGGCGCTCCAACGATGGCGACATGGGGTTGCCATTCATCAAGTTGGGAGGGTTCGGTGAGAAAGGGGCGCTGCCCAAAGGTCGCTAGTCCGCCAAAGGTATAGCCAAGGTCAAGCTGTTCTTGCATACCTGGAGGGAGGTCTCGCTTCGGTTCGGTCATGCCCGAACCTTATCTTTTCAGAGGTGTTGAGGGACCAAACACCGAAAAATGTGGGCTTGGCGTTGACTCAGGGCGCTCAATCCTGTTGACTGATAACCGATGAACGCCGTAACTACTCCGTGGAACACTGCCGCCATCATCATTATTCGCTAGCGCACGGGTTCATTCTCGTGCGCAGTCAGCCGCCCACCGGGCGGCTTTTCTGTTTCTTGGAATGAACTCTCATAGAGAAAGAAAACCCATGAGCAACATGATCGAAGTTTTTGACACAACATTGAGAGACGGCCTTCAGGTTGAAGGTGTGTCGGCGTCCGTAGAAGACAAACTGCGTATTGCCGAGCAACTCGATCTTCTCGGTGTGCACTACATCGAAGGTGGCTGGCCAGGTGCCAACCCGAAGGACATTGAGTTCTTTGCTCGCGCCGCCAAAGAGTTGCATTTCACGACGAGCACGTTGGTTGCCTTCGGTTCAACACGTCGCCCCAAAGGCAAAGTGGATGATGATCCCACCTTGCGTCACCTCATCGATGCCGGCACAAGCGCGGTGTGCATCGTCGCCAAAAGTTGGGACTATCACGTCATCAATGCGTTGCAGACCACGCTTGACGAAGGCATTGCCATGATTGCTGACTCAGTTGAATATCTCAAGGGCAATGGGCGGCGTGTCCTAGTTGACATGGAACATTTCTTTGACGGCTTCAAGAACAACGAAGAGTTTGCTTTACGCGCTTTGGAAGCAGCCGTGATCAAAGGTGCGAGCCATCTTGTGTTGTGCGATACCAACGGCGGAAGTTTGCCTCATGAAGTCCAAGACATCGTGGCGAAAGTCAAGAGTCATGTGGGCAACGATGTGATCATCGGGATTCATTGTCATGATGACACTGGATGCGCAGTTGCAAACTCCATGGCCGCAGTCCTCAGCGGTGCGCGCCACGTGCAAGGCACCTTGAATGGTCTCGGAGAGCGCACTGGTAACACCAACCTCACGACTGTCATTCCCAATCTGCAGTTGAAACTCGGCTACCAGTGTCTGCCGGAAGGGCGTTTAGAACATTTAACTGCGGTCAGCCATCATGTGGCCGAAGTATTGAATCGTCCGATGAATCCTCAGGCTCCCTATGTGGGTAGCGGGGCATTTGCTCACAAAGCTGGTCTGCATGTCAGCGCTATTGTCCGCGCCAAGGATGCTTATGAGCATGTTGATCCTTCTTTAGTTGGCAATGGAACTCGTTTCATCGTCAGCGAAATGGCGGGTAAGGCCACGATCACCATCAAAGCTGAAGAACTTGGTTTAACTCTTGAGCCCCTAGCGATCAATCAAATCATCGAGGATCTCAAGCGCTTGGAGCACGAGGGCTACCACTTTGAAGCGGCCGATGCCTCGCTTGAGTTATTGATGCGCAAAGCAGCGGGTTGGAAGCAGTCATTTTTCCGAGTTGAGTCGATGCGCGTCATCACCGATGAGACAGTGGATGGTGAATTCACTACTGAGGCCACGGTCAAGGTGTGGGTCGGACCAGAAAATGAGGCCACGCGCCATGTTCATACTTCAGAAGGCAA
>WLTJ01000282.1 GCA_009705435.1 Actinomycetota bacterium
AGCGGATTATTTCTTCCACCCGCGCGTGCACTGATTGCCTCACTCGATGAAAAAGGTGTCTCCGAACGACTCGGAGCAATGGGCGGAGTTGCCCTCGCAGGATTCGTCACTGGGCCAGTGATCGGTGGGTTCTTAGTTGGGCCACTCGGACTGCGTTGGCCATTCATTATCTTTTCAATCTCGGCGCTCATCTCGCTCATCATCGTCAGCACTCAACGACTTCCGCTGCTGACTCCATCAACCCACCCACAACGATTGGCCTTTGGTCTTTTGCGTCAACGCCGCGTCCTCGTTCCGATCTTATTTTTGATTTCCTTGGCTCTTCCTGTCGGAATGTATGACGCTTTGTGGGATCGCTACCTCACCGACCTTGGAGCCAGCGACATTGTGGTTGGCCTGAGTTTGGCTGCTTATGCTTTGCCGTTTGTTTTGCTCTCACGTTTTGGTGGAAGACTCGCCGACCGCAGCGGCAAGATCAAGATTGCTTTTATTGCTGTCTTGTTCGTGGCCCCATTGACCGCTTTATACGGTTGGTTTGCCACTCCCCTGATGCCAATCGTCTTAGGCATTATCGAATCCGTTGCCCAGTCTGCTGGTTCGCCAGCGGGCCAAGGAATGTTGGCTGAAGGCGCCCCTGAAGGGCGCGCCAGTGCAGCCCAAGGGCTCGCAGGTGCCTGCAATCAACTCGTTGCTGCAGCAGTAGCAATCTTGGCAACATGGGGTTATGGACACATCAGCCCAAGGTTGTTGTTCAGCCTTGCTGGTCTCAGCGTCTTAGTATTGGGATCTGTGGCGCGACTTCTCGCACGCAACATGTCAGTTTCAGCTGAGGCGCTCAATAATCATGGCTAGACCCTGACCGCCACCAACGCACATTGTTTCCATACCAATGTTCTTGTTGCGATCCTGGAGTCCATGAATCAACGTGGTCATGATGCGTGCACCGGTCATACCGAATGGGTGGCCAAGAGCGATCGCTCCACCGTTGACATTCAGTTTGTCCATGGAAATTCCGAGATGCTTCGCTGACGGCAACACCTGAGCGGCGAATGCTTCGTTGATTTCCACCAAGTCGATGTCCTCAATGCTCATGCCAGCGCGACGCAATGCCTGACGGCAGGCTTCAACTGGTCCGAGACCCATGATTTCTGGGTTCAAAGATGACACTCCACTGGAAATGAAACGCGCCAACGGCGTCAGGCCCAGGGCCTTGGCTTTGGTGTCGCTCATTACCAAAACAGCAGCCGCACCATCGTTCAATGGGCAAGCATTTCCTGCGGTGACTTGACCATCAGGACGAAATGCTGGTGGCAAACTGGCGAGTTTTTCCAATGTCGTTCCAGCACGTGGGCAATCGTCCTTATCGACAACTGTTCCGTCTTCGAGAGTCAACGGAGAAATTTCTGCATCAAAAAAACCATTTGAAACATTGGCACTTGCAAGATCTTGACTGCGCTTGGCGAACCAGTCCATATCTTCACGGCTCACGCCTTCAACTTCACGAACGTTTTCAGCAGTCTGACCCATCGCCATGTATGCATCGGCCAATCCATCTTGCGGAGTCCACACTGGCTGTCCACCAAGGGCACGCAGCTTGGTGCGCTCGCCTGGACCTTTGAAGATTGGGTTGGGAGCAGTGTCGGCGGCTCCAAACTGGTAACGACTGACAGCCTCAACGCCAGCGGCGATGAAACAATCTCCCTCGCCCGCCTTGATGGCATGAGCAGCCATACGAATGGTCTGCAAACTTGATGAGCAGTAACGGTTCACAACAACGCCAGGAGCCTCAGGGATGCCAGCCAACAAAGCGACCATACGTCCCAAGTTGAAACCAGCTTCGCCAGCGGGCTGACCTACACCAATGATCAAATCCTCAATGTCTGAGCCTTTGACGGATGGAACTTTGGCCATCAAGGCGCGCACGATTTGGGCGGCCATTTCATCGGTGCGCAATGACATCAATGAACCTTTATTGGCTCGACCAATTGGACTGCGGGCGGTAGCAACGATGACTGCTTCAGGCATGGGATTCCCCTTATTCGGGCACATATGTGCGAAGAGACAAGTTTAGCCAAAGGCACCCTCAGCCCCATATTTTCCTGAGAAGTTTTCTGCCTAACCCGTGCTCTCACGCGCTGTTTCATTGAAAGAACGCAAGACCGGACCTCTCGGGGTGACACCAATGCGGGTGATCGATGCCGTATCTAGATGAGATTTCCAACCCACCCCAACATCAACTCCTAACGCCCAGGCCATAGCCGATTTGATCGGCGATACATGGGTGACTACGACGGCAATGCGTCCCGAGAGTTGCACCGCAAGGTCCTCGCAGGCCGCAGTCACGCGAGCATGCACCTGATTCAAAGATTCCCCATTCGGCGCCGCAAAGTTATTGTCGCCACGCCACTGCTTCCACACTTCTGCTGGGATGTCACTTTGAGGGCGACCTTCATAGGAGCCATAGTCAAGTTCAATCCAGCGCTCATCAATCACCACATCGGCGCCACACAACTGAGCGATCCTCTCGGCTGTAGCTCGGGCGCGGATCAGCGGACTGCACACGATGAGTGAGTCCGCATCAAGTTCCGGCGCCAAATGATGAGCGACCCGCTCGGCCTGCAAGACACCAACTTCATCAAGAGGATTATCGGCACGCCCCTGTAGACGTCCAGTGGCATTGAACGCGGTGCGACCATGGCGCACGATGATGATGGAACCCGTTGCGGTCATTGTGGCAGAGTCCCCCGACGAATGAACTCGCGACGCTGCTGCGGATCGCCGAGATCAAATTTCTTATAAGCAAAAACGCATAGCAATAAGCCCGCCACTTCGAATCCGAGGTTGAGCATCCCACGATCAACTACAGGAAGTCGGTCTCCCGAAAACGAGATGCCCGTAAACGGCCACCAAAAAACTTTCGTATTGTTGAAAGCCCCATCAAAAATCAAATGCAGGAAGGCGCCGATCGGGATCGCCAAAAAACGTTTGCGCTGTGGACGACGACCAATGGTTGTCAGCATCACCACAATCAAAAGAAGCACGCTGCCCGCCAAAGAATGCAGTCCACGAGC
>WLTJ01000283.1 GCA_009705435.1 Actinomycetota bacterium
AAAGGAACGACGAATTGATACTGCAAAAAACCACCCTGCCCATATAAACGGTTCCATGAACCGATGGCATCAAGAGGGTGGAAATACGCAGGAATATTTTTGATCGTGCCCACTTTTCGACGAGGCTCCTTGCGTAGCCATATTTCGTTAAATATGGCCGAAGTCCACGAGTTCACGAAGCCAAACGAAGGCACCAATGCGGGTACCGTGGCGAGATGTTTAGGCGCGTAATGCAGTGGGTCAATTGCATCCTTAGTGGAGAGGTCTGAGAGGCGGGCATGATCTCCGCGCCACAGAACACTTCGTCCGAGTTTCGCGCCGGTCGCTAAAAGATCAACCCAGGCAACTGAATAACGATGCTCATCATCACCATGAGACATTTCCTCAAAGAGTTCATCAATATTTTTACAACGCACGGTATTCACAATGCAGCGACTGCTTTCAATGCGAATCAGAGAAAATGTGGCATCAAGAATGATCCCCGTCAGGCCCATTCCGCCAACGGTGGCCCAAAAGAGTGGAGCATCTTGATCGGGGCCAAGTTCCTTCACAGTGCCATCAGCAAGAAGTAGCGAAAGTCGTCGTACGTGATTGCCGAAGCTTCCTTCAATGTGATGGTTCTTGCCGTGAATATCCGAGGCAATCGCTCCACCTACTGTCACGAAACGAGTACCCGGAGAAACTGGGATGAAGAAACCCTGCGGCACGATGATCTGCAGTAGGTCATGAAGACTGACCCCGGCTCCGACGGTTAATGTTCCTTGCTCAGCATCCAGAACTGCTTGAGCCACAGAGTCCGCCAAGGTGAGAACTGTGCCACCAGCATTCTGCGCAGCGTCTCCGTACGAACGACCGAGACCGCGCATCACAATGCCTCGCCCACTGCTGTCCTTAACGTGCTCACCCATTTCGCTATGGGGCACTTTGGCGGTGCGCGCATAGCTGGGCGAGGTCAGGCCCCATCCAGTCAGGCGCGATTGTGAATAATCAGATTTCATGAGCAGGTAAATCTTACTCAGTCAGATCTCTGTGTTCTGTTCAATCAAGGCCGATCAGCCGATGTACACACCTAATCCAAAAATAATGACCCACATCACACCGAGAAACTGCAATGTTCGGTCGGATGCGAAGACTTCTTCGGGAGCGGCACCATGACCCTGCTCAAGGGCCAAAAGATATCTCATCAAGGCTGCCAGCATCGGAACGATGGATAACTCATAGGACGGCCAAGACGTACCCGAGATCTCCTTGGTCGCAAAAGCCCAGGTGCAATATGACACTAAGGTCGCGCCCAAACTGACCGCTAAAACCATCCGTAGATAATCCAAACTGTAGGAGGTCAATGTGGCGCGAGTACTAGCGACATCTTCACCGATATCGCGCATTTCCGCGTAGCGCTTGCCCGTCACAATAAATAGCGCACCGAAACTGACGCACAATAAAAACCAAGTACTCATCTCCACACCCGCTGCTTCGGCTCCCGCAATCGCACGAATCACGAACCCGGCGGCAACGGCAATGAGGTCAAGAACGGGTTGGTGTTTAAGGAAAGCTGAGTAACTCACCGTTAACACCACATAAGTGATCACAGCCACCCCACAACGCCAATCAGGAACAAATCCGACAGCGACTCCCGCAACTAAAAGAAGGGTGCCGACGATTCGTGCTGTTGGCAAACTCACAATCCCTGCGGCGATGGGACGAAACTTCTTCTGCGGGTGAGAGCGATCTGCCTCGACATCAAGAATGTCATTCCAGAAATAGGTACCGCTAGCCGCCAATGACAACGCCACAAAAGCCAAAATCGTCCGCCAAGCGCTACCCCATTCATTGAGGACACCTGCTGCCCCAGGTGCAGATAGAACTAAAACATTCTTTGCCCATTGCTTGGGTCGTGCTTCGCGCAGGATCGCTGGCATTTTCATTACATACTCATTTCAGGGGCAACAGTCACTGGCAGATGATCAACACGCAGAGGGTGATCTGCCATTGCCAACATTTGGTCATCGCCCCGCGAGTCACCATAGGCGAAAAGGTTGACTGCTGTCAGTCCTTCAGTGGCAAAATAGTGACGCAAGCGACGCTCTTTCTCTACTCCACGGCAATTTTCTCCGAGCAATGAACCAGTGAACAAACCATCTGGCGTCATCTCACATTCGGTTGCTAGAACAGCTGTGCAACCCAATTGTGCAGCTAAATGAACGAGATATAAGCGGTAGGAAGCCGAAACTAAAACCACGCGGTGCCCTTGAGCTTTGTGCCAATGCAAACGATCCACAGTGTCTGAACGCAGCCACGCTGGAAAGACGCGCTCAGCAAAACGCTGTGCCACCATCTCCACATGAGTCGCTGAGCGACCCCGAAGAGCCGCCTGCGTGACCAAGTTTTTGACCGTATCGCGATCACGACGCACGACCGCAATCGTCAAAGGTACGGAGCGCGATAGCAGGCCAAGGTACCAGCGCCAGCCAGCAACTTCACGTAAGAACGGCACGACACAATCTTTGGTTGTGAGAGTCTTATCCACATCAAAAGCAGCCACCGAATATCTTTGCAAAGAGGAGACGGCATCATCTGAATTCATAGGCATGATCAGATTAGTGCCCAGGGGTCGCCAATAAGGATGATCGTACTTCCCACCACTCGGGCCAACTTTTAGAAATGACATTGGGCTCATCAAGCACAATCCCACTGACCCGTAACGCAACCAGCGACCACGCCATCGCCAAGCGATGATCGTCGTGAGTCTTCAACATAGTTCCGACCAAATTTTCCACTGCGACAGGTCGAATCAACAAACCGTCTTGCTCTTCAGTGACATCGCATCCGAGCGAGACGAGACCTTCAACCAAGTCCCCAATTCGATCACTTTCTTTATGACGAATGAAGCCGACTCCAGTGATTCGTGTGGGAGTTGAAGCAAAAATTGCCACGGCCGCCAGAGTGGGCACGAGGTCTGACATCCCTCCCATATCAACCTCCACGCCGATCAGTTCATCGGCGCCCACGACCGTTGTTCGCGTATCTTCATGCACAACGGCGCAACCCATATTCATCAACACCTCAACG
>WLTJ01000284.1 GCA_009705435.1 Actinomycetota bacterium
AATTTGAATTTGGTACTGAGTGAGAAGTCACAGCCATGGGTTGAGACGCTAGTCCCCGTCTAGAGTTCACGACAATGGATAGCCGACAGTTCTTAGGTTTACAAGCCACGCACAACCCCCATCGTTGGGTTCTCCCCGTTGTGACAGGGATCTCAACAGGCGGAGGCTTTCTCTATGGTGGCTGTGGCTTGGGCGCTGCCGTAGCGGCCATGGAGGGCACATCAGGTCGGCGAGCCGTGTGGGCGACCGCTCAGTATTTGTCTTACGCCAAGCCTGGTGAGGTGATGGACATCGATGTGACTCTCGCAGTCCATGGCCATCAGATCACTCAAGCCCGTGCGGTCTGCCATGTCGGTGATCGCGAGATATTGACTGTGAATGCTGCTTTGGGAGATCGTGATCTTGAGGCCAGTGGTCAGTGGGAGAAAATGCCAACTAATATTCCTCGTCCGCATGAGTGCAAAGAGCGTCCCCATGTTTTGGATTGGTCGGGCACGGTCAGTGGTCGTATGGATCAGCGGATCATCAAAGGTCGTGAAGAAATAGAAGAACTTGATGGGACGCCAGGTGACGGACAAGTTTTGTTGTGGTCGCGAATACCTGAAGTGATTGAGGGCATCGATGCCGCAACTCTGGCAATATTGGGCGACTTTGTGCCCATGGGTGTCGGACAGTCGCTGGGCATTCGCGGTGGTGGAAATAGTTTGGACAACACCTTGCGAATCGGCACCTTGGTGCCGACCGAATGGGTCTTACTAGATATTCGGATTCATATGGTTGGGCGCGGTTTCGGTCATGGTCTCGTGCACATGTTTGCCGAGGATGGGACACTGATGGCCACAGCCAGTCAAAGTTGCATCGTGCGCTTTTGGCGCGATATGCCTGGCCCAGGTCCCGCTGGTAAGGCGAAGAAATAGCCCAAGTCTTTGATGGGGGTTGTTGTCGGCAACAATGAAGTCATGACATCTGCACCTTCCTCGTTACCTCGCCGTCCCGGTATGACGGTTCCACTCCCTGGTCATCTGCACACTCATCGTGAGCGCCTCAATGAGTTAGCGGATATGGGCTACACCGACATTTGGTCAGCCGAGTCTGATGGTGCCGACGCTTTCACACCTTTGGCGATGGCAGCAGCTTGGGAACCGCGACTGCGATTGGGTACTGCAATTGTTCCCGCATACACGCGCTCGCCAGCTTGTTTTGCGCAAAGCGTAGCCAGCATGGCAGATGCGGCCCCCGGTCGTTTCGCCATTGGAATTGGCTCAAGTAGCAATGTCATTGTGGAGAAGTGGAACGGTGTTCCCTTTGTTGAGCCGTACAAAAAGGTGCGCGATGTCGTTCGCTTTTTGAATGACGCGCTGTCTGGTGAGAAGGTAGCCAAGTCTTATGACACTTTTGAAGTGAATGGTTTCAAATTGGGCGTTCGACCAGAGATCAAGCCGAAGATTTTGGTTGCAGCCCTACGTGAAGGGATGTTGCGTTTAGCGGGGCGGGAATCCGATGGAGCAATTATCAACTGGTTATCGCCGACTGATGTCAAACGCGTGGCAGAGGTTGTCAACGGCGCGGCTGGTGGGCAGGAACGAGAAATCGTGGCGCGTATTTTTGTGTGCCCAAGTGAGAACACCGATGTTGTGCGCGCCGCTGGACGTTTCGCAATTGCTGCGTATCTGAATGTTCCTGTGTACGCCGAGTTCCATCGCTGGTTAGGTCGTGGACCACAGTTGCAAGGTATGTGGGACGCTTGGAAGGCGGGAGATCGCAAGGCTGCTTTGGCAGCGATACCCGACGAAGTCGTTGATGACATTCTGATTCATGGTTCGCCAGCTCAGTGTCGGGCCAAGATCCAGCAGTACTTTGACAACGGCGTGACAACGAGTTCCCTCGCAATTTTGGGGCTCGACCCAGAATTGAACTATTGGGAATCGGTGAAAGCTTTATCGCCCAGTGCCGGTTGATGAAGCGGCTCTCTCTTGAGCGCTGGCCAATAAGCGTTGACGGATTTCGGCGATATGTCGCAATCCATTACGACATATTTCATCGGACAAAACAAAACGCGGATTGATAACAGGTTGCGGGGTGCCGATTCCGTTGAATTGCAATTGCTTTGGTGCTTCTGCAGGGGTCGTCGATATGTGCTGCTTGATATCCATGAATGAAGAATGCCTGACGGGTGTGGCAGGGATTCAAGAGGCTCGCAATGGGGAGAATGACGGATGCAGGAACTAGTTTTGTCACCGTGGCAGTAGAAGTAAAAGAACCCCTCAGTGATTCGTCGCTGGGGTGGAAACTGCTCAGGACCGCCCTTTTTGAGCAAAAGAGAGGCTTGATTCTCGGAGTCCTGGTGGGAGTGTTTTGGGCCGCGGGCAAAGTATCGGTGCCGCAACTCACCAAGATGGGCATCGACCGCGGCATTGAAGGGAGCGAAAGTTTGTGGTTCTGGTCGGGGCTAGTTGTTGGAGCGGGCGTCATCGCCGGGATCTTCACGTCTCTGCGTCGCTGGTATGCGTTCCGCGAAAGTCGTTGGATTGAGACTCGTTTACGCGAGAAAATTTTTGATCATCTGTTGCACTTACACGTGGGATATCACGACGGTATGCAAACAGGGCAAATCATGAGTCGTGCTTCGTCCGATCTACAGCAGTTGCAAGCCTTTGTGGTGATGATTCCGATCACCTTGTCTAACTTGGCAATGGTCATCGCTATCGTCGTGCTGCTGATCAGTTCGCAGCCTGTTCTTGCCTTAGTCGCTTTATCGCCGCTTCCAGTTGTCACTATTCTTGCCAGTCGTTTTTCGCGCAATATCCATCCTGTCGTGTTAGAAGTGCAACAAGAGCAAGCGCAATTAGCGACCGTCGTTGAAGAAAGCGTCGCCGGAGTGCGCGTGATTAAAGGGTTCGGCGCTGAAAAGGTTCAAGCCAACAAACTGCTTCAAGAAGCCGACGACATCTGGAAAGTCTCATTGATAGCCGCCAAGATTCGTAGTCGTTTCTTGCCAGCCTTAGATCTTTTGCCTTCGCTTGGCCTGATAGCGGTTCTCGGTATCGGTGGTCATCGG
>WLTJ01000285.1 GCA_009705435.1 Actinomycetota bacterium
ATGCTCGTCAAGAATGTCGCCGATGAGATCGCCCGCACTGGGGTTCAGGTCAATGCTGTCGGTACCAATTTCATGGACTTCCCAGGCTTTCTTGCTGCCTCTGGGGCCAATGACCCCGAAGTTCGAGCCAAGATTGAGGCGCAAGTGCCGATGAGGCGCTTGGGCACGATGAGCGAATTCGCAGCATTCTGCATGGTTTTCCTTGATGGCAGTAGCCAATTTACGACTGGTCAGTTCGTCGCCTATGCGGGAGGCTGGGCTTAGGGGCAGAATAGGAGGTGTGAAACGCTCCTTATACAACGATGACCATGTGGCATTTGCCGACAGTTTTCGTCGCTTCGTCGCCCAAGAAATCACTCCGGATTATCTGAAATGGGAAGCCGAGGGAATCGCTCCGCGATCCTTATATAAGAAGGCTGGAGACAACGGCTTTATTGGTATGGCTATTCCACAAGAATTTGGTGGCGGCGGAAGTCATGACTTTCGTTTCAACTCGGTCATTGCTGAAGAATTAGCGTACGCCGGAATTGGTGGAGCCGGCCAAGGTCTCACATTACATAATGACATCACTACTCCCTATTTCACTGATATCTGCAACGATGAGCAAAAGGCCCGATGGCTACCAGGGATTGCCAGCGGAGAACTGATCACCGCAATCGCTATGACAGAACCAGGAACTGGAAGCGACTTAGCGGGAATTGCTACTACTGCTCGTCGCGACGGAGACCGCTACATTCTCAACGGCTCCAAAACTTTCATCACCAACGGGATCAATTCTGACCTTGTGATTGTCGCCGCGAAAACCGATCCATCGCAAAGGCACGCTGGTATGTCTTTGATGGTTGTTGAACGTTCGATGGCAGGCTTTGAACGCGGTCGCAATCTCGACAAGATCGGTATGCACAGTCAAGACACAGCAGAACTTTTCTTCAACGACGTTGATGTTCCCGTGGCGAATCTCATCGGAGAGGAAGGGCGCGCTTTTCATTATCTGACCTCAAACCTCGCTCAAGAACGCCTATCCATCGCCATCAGCGGTGTAGCCGTGGCCCGTGCCTGTGTCGGCTGGACGGTTGATTATGTCAAAGAACGCAAAGCCTTCGGCAAGTCGATTTCTCAATTCCAAAACACCAAGTTTGTCTTGGCCGAACAGCGCACTGAAGTCGATGTTGCTCAGGCTTTCGTGGATCAATGCATCCTGGCCCTCAATGAAGGCACACTGACGGCACCCCAAGCAGCGCAGGCTAAGTACTGGTGCACTGAACTACAAAAACGCGTTGCCGATAAGTGTCTACAACTTTTCGGAGGTTATGGGTACATGACCGAATACCCGATCGCTCGCGCCTACGCTGATGCCCGTGTCACGAGCATCTACGGTGGTACGACAGAGGTCATGAAAAGCATCATCGCCAAGGACATGGATTTATGAAGATTGCCCTGCGAGCCGAAAACTACCGAGATCCTTTTGGCTACGAACAGGAACGTCGTAATGTCTGGTCACGTGAGTGGGTCATGTTCTGCACAACCGCAGAACTCTCCAAACCTGGCGACTATTACGCTGCCGACCTCGCAGGATGGAACCTTCTGTTGACGGTTAATCCGCAAGGCGAAATCATCGGATTTCATAATGTGTGTCCCCATCGTGCGGGTGTTATCGCTTGGCCAGGTAACGGAACTTTGGGAAATCTAGTGTGCCGTTATCACGGTTGGGCCTTTGCATGGGATGGGTCATTGAAGTCAGCACGGGATTTCGGCAACGATGAGCCTTTATGCGCCGAGGACTTTGAACTGAAGAAGATTTCCGTCGAAGCATGGGGACCCTTTGTGTTTGTCTGCCTTGACCCCGATGCCGATTCACTACTGGAATCTCTTGGTGGACTGCCCGAACGTATTAGCCAGTATCCCATTGAGACTTTCACATATGCCCAACGCATACAGCGCGAGATTAGTTGCAATTGGAAAACCTACGTTGACAATTACCTTGAGGGCTACCACGTCCCTCTGCTTCATCCATCTTTGACAAAGGCTTTGGATATGTCCACGTATCAGGTCTCAATACCAGAGCCGAGCTTCTGTTTGCACACATGCGATACGACCCAAGGCTCAGCTTCCGGAGGAGCTTGGCTCTTTCGCTATCCGAATCTGGCTTTAAACATTTACGCCGATGGAATGAATGTCGAGCGAATCATCCCTCTCGGCTATGACCGGACAATGATCATTTATGATTATTTTTCCGTCGATACCTCTGCAGAGAGCATCGCCCGTATGGTCGATTTGTCCAATGTTGTCTTAGATGAGGATCAATTGATTTGTGAGGCGGTACAGAGAAATCTCAATAGTGGGGTTTATGAGGCTGGCCCGCTAAGCCCACGTCATGAAATCGGTTTGATGTGGTTCCAGGGCAAAATTGCTGAAGCAACCAGCCTGTGACATCCAATGAACCCCACGCTTAGCTGCTGAGTCTGAGATAATTGACATATGGCAATCGCAAAGCATGCACAACAAACAATGGTCACATTGGACCTTGAGGGAGTTCTAGTCCCTGAGATTTGGATTGCAGTTGCTGAAGCGACTGGGATTGAAGAGTTGCGTCGCACCACACGTGATGAACCCAATTACGACTTACTCATGCGCCAACGTCTGGCACTTCTTGCGGAACACAATTTGACGATGAGTGCCATCGCTCAGGTCATCTCCACCCTTCATCCCCTACCTGGAGCGAAGGACTTCTTGGATGCGCTCCGCGAAAAGACCCAAGTCATCATTTTGTCCGATACGTTCGAGCAATTCGGCCTACCGTTTATGCGTCAATTGGGAATGCCCACTCTTCTTTGTCACCGACTGATCGTTGAGAACGATCGCATTGTTGATTTTGAGCTTCGACAAGTCGATCAAAAGCGACACGCTGTGGAAGCTTTCAAAGCTTTGAACTACATAGTTGCTGCAGCGGGAGATTCGTACAACGACACCGCCATGTTGGCAACTGCCGATTCTGGATTTCTCTTCCACGCACCAGATAATGTGATCGCCGAA
>WLTJ01000286.1 GCA_009705435.1 Actinomycetota bacterium
ATGAACGCCCTGACCGACGCTCATAACTTGAGCACTCGTTATAACCCCAACGGTGATAAGGCCGTCAACATTCCGCCGTTGGTCAGCGCCAACGCCAACGTCGAAGCTGGCGAAGCGACTGTTGCGACCGCTTCATGGTTGAAGGCAGCTCGTTTGGCATGGCCAGGTGGAGCAGTATTGCCCGCTGACGCGAACTGCACAACTCAGTATGTTTTCGGTGGAGCAGGATCCACTGACACTTTGCAAGACGGCGACGTCAGCGGAACTTCTGGTACCGATATTGACGTTCCGTTCACCCCCGTGTCAACTGTTCCTGGTGGACCAAGTGATGGAACTTACGATGTTCGACTTGGAGTTCAGCCGCCGAACGGTTCTGGTGATGGTCAAAAAGCCATTACCGGTTCGGCAGCGGTCAAAGGTGTGACCTATAACAACTCTGGCAACGGTTTCGCTTGCCTCGATATCGGTCGTTCGTCATCTGCTCCAAGTGCGAGCAATGGATGTACATCAACATCTTGTGAGTCTTGGGCTTTCGCCCTTGACGCAATTGGCTGGACGTCCTTCCCCGGAAACACGAGTGCCGCTGTTTCTGCCGGAATTGTTACCGCTGACTTCAACAAGATTTACCAGTGTGCAACGGCCAACGTTGATCTCAATGAAGACGGTGACTATTTCGACACAGGCGACACGAAGATCGGTTTCCCGAAGATTCGTTACTGGAGTCAGTTAACTACTGGTAGCAACGTGAGCGTCGAACCAGCGAAGATTGTGCCCTACCGAATCCAAACCGGTTCAGGAACTGGTAACGACGTTGCAACGATCTTCATGGGTCGCGGCACATCAAACCAAAACACAGATGGCGTTGTACTAGCGGGTTGCGACGGCTACCCCAGTGCAACACTCAATGACCTGGACGGCGACACGGCCACCTCTTTCACCTTCCCGATCGTCCAAGAGCACGACTGCCGCAACGTTTCGGATGCTGACAAGCCCAACGCCATTTGTTTCTACGGGTACAGTCGCTGGGTTTTGCAGGCTCGTTCACTTGAAACCGATAAGCGTAATCAAGGAGTATTCGGCAAGTTTGGTCCGCAGACGAGCGAGTTGAAGCGTCCGTCATTCAGCACAATCAATACCTCGGCTACTCGTTACAAGGGAACTCGCTATGTGTACAACGTTCTTCCGTTGGGCGCTCTTGGAGTCGATCTAGGTCGTACGCCAGACGCACGCCGTTTTGTTGGAGTGTCGCAGCAGCCTGCTGCCTGTGTATCAGCTGCGGTAGCAAGTGTGATCAACGAGACGACGATCGTACCAGCAACCGATTGCAACTTTGACGGTGACGTCACCGACACCAGTGTCGCTCTTGGCGGGATACCGGGATTCATCTGTGGCGATGCGACTGCTCGTCGAATCATTGCTTCATTCGGTTTCAAGCCGATTGCATCTGGCGCGACTTCTGGCACCGTTACTGGGCTAGGCACGTCGTACTGCCGCCTCAACCAAACCGCATTGTCGAACAGCTGAGCGGACTGAGGACACACACATGAAAAAGCTTTCACTATTCGCCTTGTCGGCGTTGGTTGGCACGGGCGTGGTGCTGGGGACAAGTTCCCAGTTGCCCGTTGCGGCCGCCACGCCGGCGAGCGCCACACTCTTAGCTACAGGAAACTCCGCCGTCGGTGATTCGGGTTTGGGACAAGCATGGGGAGTCGACACCACCTTGGTGGACTCAACTCGCTGGACCGTATTTGAGTCCTCGGCAAGCAACCTGGTTCTTAATGACACCAATAACGCCTCGGACATCTTCGTCACCAATGGCACGACCACCACACGTCTTTCGGTAAGTGCTAATGGTGCCGAAGGAAGCGTTTCGGCAAACAGTTTTGACCCCACCATTTGTGGAACCGGCCGCAAGGTTGTCTTCACGACAGAAAATGAATGGGACGAAATTGACGCCAACGGAGCCGAAGACGTTTATGTCATTGACCGGGATGCTGACGCTGACGGAACCTTTGACGAATTTTCGCAGGCGGCTGACGCTGAAGCTGTGCCACCAGTTTTAGCGGGCGTCACAACTTCAATTGTGAGTGTTTCATACAATGCCGACACAACTGAATACGACATTTCATACCTCGGTGCAAACTCTGGAGTGATCAGCGATGATTGTTCCAAGGTTGCCTTTGTAACCGACATGGACTTCGCGATGGAAGACCTGAACTTCGGTCCCGACGTGTATGTGCGTGACTTGGAATCGGCAACTACTGCGTTGACCTGGGCCTCGACATATGCCACGAATGGATCCGAGGGCGGTGGTTACTTGCCAGCTATTTCGGGTGACGGCTCTAGTATTGTTGTTTCAACTGAATCACTCGACCTCGTGAGCGACAGTGGAACCGTTGGTGGTTTGGTGCTTCGCACTGCTACGACGGGTTCATACCTAACTCGTACTCCTGCTGGCGTTGCTTCCAATGAGACTCTTGCTGATAGCGAGCGTCCGGCGGCGATGACCCCTGATGGCGAGTGCGTTGCTTTCAAAGCCGACCGCGGGTATGACCTCTTGGCTGGCGATAGCGGCCCCGCACAGGGAATTTTCTTGTGGGATAACCGCACTGGTACACCAGTGATTTCGTTGGTGAGTAAAGACTCACTTGGTTTCGCTGCGAGTTCGGCATCGAACCCACGCATTTCGGATGACTGTCGTTTTGTGGCTTACCAATCAAACGACGAATATCTGTCAAACACAGACACCAATGGAAAAACCGACGTGTTTTTGTATGACACTTCAGCTGCGACCACCGATTTGATATCGACTCTGGCGAATGGGAATAGCGCTGACGGCAATAGCAGCGTTGCTGCTCTTGATTGGAATCCGACGACGAAATCTGGAGTCGTACTGATTACCTCGAGCGCATCAAATATCGGTGGGGCCAGTGGCGGAGGAAGCATCAATCTTTTCTCAGTTCCGTTCACTGTGGCGTCCGTTGCTGGTGCGCCGACGATTGGTACCGTGACTGCGGGCGC
>WLTJ01000287.1 GCA_009705435.1 Actinomycetota bacterium
AAGAGATTGTTCAACACCACATTGGCATTGGCGTCGCGCTTCAACTGAATAGTGAGATAGGTCTTTCCACCCGATGAACCGTCGTTGACATCGGCGATGCCATCAAGTTCTCCGTTATCCACAAGTTCTTGGATGCGTCCTGCGATTGCCGAGCAACTCGTCTGATACGGCAACTCCGTGACAACAATTTGCATGCCTCCACGCTTAGTTTCTTCGATCGCTGCTGTGGCACGCATTTTGATGCTGCCGCGTCCTGTGCGATAAGCGTCCAAGATCCCAGAGCGACCCAAGATTGATCCGCCCGTCGGAAAGTCTGGGCCCTTGACAAAGGCCATCAGATCGTCGGTTGTGGCTTCGGGGTTCATCAACAAATGGATACATGCGTCAATCACTTCACCCAAGTTGTGCGGTGGGATATTGGTGGCCATTCCCACAGCAATTCCCTGGCAACCATTCACGAGCAAGTTGGGAAAGCGCGCCGGAAGAACGACTGGTTCTTCGCGCGATCCGTCATAGGTATCCACCATGTCGACGGTGTTCTCGTCAATATCGGCCAATAGATGCATCGCTAACGGATGCAGACGACATTCGGTATAACGACTCGCAGCCGGACCAAAGTCTGGAGATCCGTAGTTACCGTGAAAGGCAATGAGCGGATGGCGCAGTGAGAATGGTTGCGCCATACGAACTAAGGCGTCATAAATCGCGGTATCGCCATGAGGGTGATACTTGGCCATCGTGTCGCCGCTCACGCGCGCTGATTTTACGAATGGACGATCAGGACGAAATCCTTGTTCTTCCATGTCCCAAATAATGCGGCGGTGCACTGGCTTGAGACCATCGCGAACATCGGGAAGCGCACGCGCCATGATGACCGACATTGCATAATCAAGGAACGAACGCTCCATCTCATCTTGCAAAGCAACTGGCTGTACGGGGATATTGGGTTCCGAGGGTGTTGCACCTTCCTCGGGTGTGGTGGGGGGCGTTTTTTTACTAGCCATCAGATATCAAGGAACCTTACGTCTTTTGCATTCGTTTGAATGAAGTGTTTGCGACTTTCAACGTCGTCACCCATCAGCACGCCCATGACTTCATCAGCTAATGCTGCTTCGTCAACATTGACTTGCAAAAGTGTCCGAGACTCGTCCGACATTGTTGTCGAACGCAATTCTTCCCAGTCCATTTCTCCGAGACCTTTGAGACGCTGGAAATCTTTTTTGTGATTCGGATGCTCTTCCAAGAAACGCGTCTTCGCAAGATCGTCTTTGAGATAAATCTTGACTTTGCCGATCTCCGTTGAATACAGCGGTGGTTGCGCAATGTACACATAGCCAGCTTCAACCAATGGCCGCATCTGACGGAAGAAGAAAGTCAGAAGTAAGGTTCGAATATGGCTGCCGTCAACATCGGCATCCGCCAAAATAATAATCTTGTGATAGCGCGCCTTGGCTGCGTCAAATTCGTCACCAACGCCGCCACCGATTGCTGTGACTAAGGCAATCACTTCTGTGTTTTTCAACATTTTGTCGAGCCGCGCCCGCTCAACATTCAAAATCTTTCCACGGATTGGCAAGATCGCTTGTGTTCGGGGATCACGCGCATCGAGTGCCGTACCACCAGCAGAGTCACCTTCAACAATGAAGATTTCACTCTCCGATGGATTGCCGCTACTGCAATCTTTTAGTTTGTCTGGCATACCAGCGCCAGCAAGCGCAGTCTTTCGGCGCACTGCGTTACGCGCGTTCTTTGCAGCGACTCGTGCTTGCGCTGCCGACTGGGCCTTTTTAACAATCTTGTTTGCCTCAGTTGGATTTTCATCCAACCACTCAGCTAGACGATCGTTCGTTACTTTTTGCACAAAGGACCGCATCGACACATTGCCTAATTTGGCTTTGGTCTGACCCTCAAATTGAGGTTCAGCCAATTTCACTGAAATGATCGCCGTGATTCCCTCACGGATATCCTCACCAAGAAAATTGTCATCTTTTTCCTTCAGCAACCCACGGTTTTTTGCGTATTTATTGATGACACTGGTTAAGGCTGTTTTGAAACCCTCAACGTGCATGCCACCTTCAACAGTGCTGATTCCGTTGGCGTACCCGTGAATTCCTTCGTGATACCCGGTGTTCCACTGGATAGCGATGTCCAACATTTGGCCGTCGTCTTCTTCTTCGTAGTAGGCGACCTTAGTGAACAATGCATCCTTGGATTGATTGAGATGCTTAACGAAGTCAATAATCCCGCCCTTGTATTGGAAGGTGACGTTTTGGATTTTGCCGACACGTTCATCCTTGAAAACAATTTCTAGGCCGCGATTAAGAAAAGCCATCGTTTGTAGGCGCTCAAGAACTGTGCGCGCCACGAACTCTGTGCCTTCTGAAGCGAAAATAGTTTCGTCTGGCCAGAAGGTCACCGATGTACCGTTTTTACGACCGCGTGCTGGCGTGTCACCAGTGATCTCAATCTTGCCCTTGGGTTTTCCGCCATTTTGAAATTCGAGTTCGTAGCGCTTGCCTCCACGATCAATTTCTAACTTCAGGCGATCTGACAGTGCGTTCACAACCGAAACACCTACACCGTGAAGTCCGCCTGAGACTTTGTAGCCCTCGCCGCCGAATTTTCCTCCGGCGTGAAGCACTGTGAGAACAACCTCGGCAGCACTTTTACCTTTATGGGGACCAGAAGGATACGGATCAACGGGAATACCACGACCGTTGTCCTCAACACGACATCCGCCACCCTCTAAGAGAGTCACGCTGATCGTGGTGCAATGGCCTGCCATGGCTTCGTCAACGGAGTTGTCAACGACTTCCCAAATGAGGTGATGTAAACCTGTCAGGCCAGTTGATCCGATGTACATGCCGGGTCGTTTGCGGACAGGGTCAAGACCTTCAAGAACCTGAATATCTTTGGCGCCATAATCGGCTGTGGTGGTGGTGCTTTTGGTGGACACGAGTTCCTTTTTGAGTGGGTTTAGAAGGCCATCACAACTGTGTGCGCGG
>WLTJ01000029.1 GCA_009705435.1 Actinomycetota bacterium
CATAGTTGATCACAGATGTTTTCAATCCGCTGAAACTGAAATCTAAGCCATCGTGCATCATCGCTCTCGGAAAACTCACCGCTTGCGGATCACCAGTGCGGGCAATGGCATCAATCGCTGGTCCACCTGGATATCCGAGCCCGAGAAAACGCGCCACTTTGTCAAAGGCTTCGCCAGCGGCATCATCAATTGTGCGACCCAACAACTTGTATTGACCATGACCGCGCATCTCAATGAGCATCGTGTGACCACCCGATACGAGTAGCACTACTAACGGCATCTCTAAGGTTGGGTCTTCCAACAAACCCGCATAGAGGTGGGCCTCAAGGTGATTCACGCCGATGTAGGGAACCTCCCACGTGAGAGCGAGAGCTTTGGCGGCTGAAACGCCAATCAGTAATGCCCCAATCAAGCCAGGGCCGTGAGTTGCTGCTACTGCATTGATTCGCCTTTCATCAATGCCAGATTCACGAATAGCTTGAGCGATCACAGGATTCAGTAAATCTAAGTGCGCTCGACCAGCAATCTCTGGGACTACTCCGCCATATTGCGCGTGAAGATCAATTTGGGTGCTCACGACACTGCTCAGAACATCGTGACCGCCCATCACAATCGCAGCGGCAGTTTCATCACAACTAGTTTCGATCGCCAAAATCACCGTTGATTCATCAACGACAAGATTCGTAAAGTTGTTCATTGGCCACCACCAAGTGCGTTGAGGCGCAGACGATATTCGGTACTTTGAATATCATGAGCCCACATCACAAGAGCATCTTCAGTATTTTCATAATAACGCTGCCGAATGCCTGCCGGAGCGAAACCAAAAATGCGATATAAAGCATGGGCAGATGTATTACTGGCACGCACCTCAAGAGTGAGCGCCTGGGCGCCGCGAACAATCGCTTGCTCAATGAGTTGAAACAATAAGTATTTTCCGATACCTTCTCGTCGTCGCTGGGGATCGACAGCAATATTGCTGATATGCGCTTCGTCCACCATAAACATCAAGCCGGCGTAGCCAACTAATTGATTTTTCTCTTTAGCCACAATGTAAAACCGCTCACCACGACGAGCAAGATCGATTTCGCTGGAGAAAACCCCCGAAGTCCACGGCTTGGGATAAACCTGCTCTTCAATCTTCAAAATATCGCCGAGGTGGCGACGACGCATTGGTTCAATTGACAGACCATGTGATTCCTGCGAACTTGACTTGAGTAAACGCGAGACGATACTCATGCCGCTCCACCTGGTCCCGAATGTCGCGTTGACCAATTGATCTCAGCATCGGGTTGACGCAAATACATCGCTTGGATTGCTGCAGGGTCTACCCAGTCTTCGCGCACGGCACGGGCATATGCCATCTGCACGAGTGCGGCGGAACTCGGAAAAGCCAACGAAGGCTCGGCAAATTCAACGGGATATCCGAGTGTTATCTCATCTCGATAACGCAAAGCACCGTCGCCGACACAAACCGTGTCTTGAGACCGCTCTGATAATGCGATCAGCAACTCGTCAATTGTCCCAGTCTTTGGTTCCATGACACGCGAAAGACCAGCCGCTGTCTGACGATAAAAAGCGTAGAAAACTTCACCTTTACGAGCATCAATCACTGAGGCAATAAGTTTCTCGGTGTGGCGCACAGGGTGGGCTAACAAGTCGAGGCTTGAAAGCGGAATGATCCCAATACCTAAAGCCTGAGCCATCACTTTGGCAGCAGCCAACCCCACACGCATCCCAGTAAATAATCCGGGCCCGACATCAACAGCGATCACTGAAATTTCAGCGAGTTTGATATCGGCTTGTTGACACACAAATTCAATAGCTGGTGTCAATGTCTCCGCATGACGTCGTCCGCGAGTGACTTCAAACATTGCCAATACGCCCTCGTGATTGCCAATGGCAACGCTCACACGTTCAGTTGCTGTCTCAATCCCAAGAATCAACATGACTTACATCTCCACTTGCCATGGAGCGAAGGCACTCAATACACGTTCCCAACGAGGAGTCCACGTCTGCCCGTTCGCAGTAAGCACGATCTTGCGCTGATCGTCCTGATCAGGCATTCGCGAAATACACACTTCAAGATGTGCCCCGAGGATTTCGGCGGCCATGTCACCCCACTCAACCAACATCACGCCAGATTCTTCCACCATTTCATGAAGTCCCAGATCGGTCACTTCACCAAGACGATCAAGTCGGTATAAATCTGCGTGATGCAAAACAAGCCGACCACTGTCGTAGGTGTGCACCAATGTAAAAGTTGGACTTGTGATCGGCTCGGTAATTCCCAAAGCCTGACCGAAGCCTTGCGCGAAGGCGGTCTTCCCCGCTCCCATTTCGCCGGCGAGGACAATCACATCACCCGATCGAGACAACTGAGCCAACGCCGAGGCCACAGCGTGGGTCTCCACAAGCGAGTTGACTGACAAAGAAATCACATGATTGAGCCTACCGAGCGCTCTTTATTCTAGGAATCCACTGCAAAACCAGTTCCCGTAGGTGTCCCCCGTATTCTCTGACGCCCATTTCGGCTAGAAGGAACTTAAATCGACGATCAACTAAGGTTTCTCTATGAAGTTCATCTTCCAGTATCCAGACTTCCATGGCCTTGATGGCGACATGCTTGATGCAGGTTCAGTTTCTGAATTGGCTATTTTGGCTGAAGCACATGGTTGGGATGGCTTCTCGTTTACTGAGCACCCCGCACCAACAGCAAAGTGGCTGGAGACTGGTGGTCACCAGAGCCTTGACCCATTCGTTGCCTTGGGACATGTCGCAGCGGTGACCAAGCGGCTGAAGTTACTGACATATCTCGCTGTGCTTCCCTATCGCAATCCTCTTTTACTAGCAAAATCTGCGGCGACAGTCGACAAATTGTCGAATGGTCGCTTCATTCTTGGAGTCGGGGCCGGTTATCTCAAGGCCGAATATTTCGCCCTGGGTGTGGATTTTGAAGAACGAAACGTACTCTTCGATGAAGCTCTTGATGTCCTGCCATTGCATTGGTCGGGTGAACCATTCAATTATCAAGGCACGCATTTCAGTTGCCGCGACACTATTGGTCGCCCTCGCCCCGTGCAACAACCCGTTCCTATTTGGATCGGCGGTAATGCTTCTCTCACTCTTCGTCGTGTCGCCGAGCGCGCTCAAGGCTGGATGCCACTGATCGGACCAGAGGATATATTTTCCACTGTCCGTTCTCCGTCAATGACGACGGCTGATGATCTCATCAAACGCTTGCAGACACTGAAGCAGTTGGCCGGCGAACGATTCGCGTCACTGGACATCGTCTTGCCCTACACCGACTCATCCATCTTCAATACCGCGCACGATGTTGAACGACATCGCGATACATTCGGACGCTTCAGTGAACTTGGCACCACATGGATGGTCTTGTCCGGACCAAGTGGACCGCATCCAAAGTCCGCAGACTTCATTGGAGAGTTTGGCGAAATGTACCTCGGTACTTAAATACAGATATGCACTGTCAGAACATTCAGCGATAGACCCGCCCGAGGCGCGCTGAAAGTCCACAGACGATCTCATAACCAATGGTCTCCAACACTCGTCCCCAATCATTGGGCGTGATCGTCTCTTGACCCTGTGAGCCAAGTAGCACCACCTCATCACCAACCGCAATTGACGAATTTGCGATGTCCACCATGAGTTGGTCCATCGTCACACGCCCGACAATAGGGAAACGTTGATCGGCGATCAAAACCTCACCGCCTACAGCAGACAATCGACGCGGTACCCCATCGGCATAACCAAGTGGGATAGTCGCTATGCGAGTCGCCTCTCGCACCTGATACCGCTGTCCATAGGAGATGCCTTCGCCTGCCGAAACTTTTTTTATAAATGAAACTCGCGACTTTAGGGATAAGGCTTGTCGTAAATTGCTGCACATTGGGTCCATTGAAGTATCAGGGGCGATTCCATACATAGCAATCCCGACACGGACTAGATCGCGATGAGCATCAGCGCGCCGGAGAGTCGCTGCTGAGTTGGCGATATGCACCCAACCAGTTTCAATTCCAGCGCGTCGTAAATTCCCGAGCACAGAATCAAATCTTGCAATCTGCGTATCGGTAAATGACGTGTCGTAGTCATCAGCGCTCGCCAGGTGTGTATACACACCCCCCAAGACCAGTTCTGGAGCACGAGCCAAAATCCGTCCCCCAAGTTCAACAGCGTCAGCAGGTTTACAACCCACTCGATTCATACCAGTGTCAACTTTGAGATGAACCTCTTGACCAATCACCCCACGGATTCGCGCTTGGTGTTCCAAAGCATCGATGTGGCCCACTGAATATGCCGTTGCAATCAAACCGTGAGAAATCATTTCCCCGATTTGGTCAAGTGGCTGTTCAGAAAAAACGAGAATCGGCGCTTCAATCCCAGCGCGCCTTAATTCAACGCCTTCTTGCACCAGTGCCACACATAAACCATGAGCTCCGGCTTCCAAGGCGGCTTGCGCTACTTGGATCGCTCCATGTCCGTAACCATTTGCTTTAACGACAACCATGATCTTGGCATCACCGATCAAAGAACTCAGATACGAGACATTGTGACGCACTGCATCAAGATCAACTTCTATCCATGCTGCTCGTGCACTCATCGTTCATCCTGCTTCGCTACGCGTCGGATCTCCGACAAGGCCGACGCAATGAGGTCTAGCAAATCTGAGGCGATTAAACCCTCATCGAAAGAGAATAGAGATGCAGCATGGCCGTGAATCCACGCTCCACATGCCGCTGCATGGAAGGCCTCAAGGCCCTGTGCCATTAAGCCACCGATAATTCCCGCTAGAACATCTCCCGTCCCCGCAGTGGCCAATTTTTGATCCCCATTTGTCACCATCAGCACCTCTCCAGATGGTTCAGCAATGACAGTCGTCGTGCCCTTGAGAAGGCATACACAGTTTGTATCAATCGCCAGACGGCGAGCACTGGCGATCCGATCTGGTGAGGGGGCATACCCAAGCAGTGTTTGGTATTCACCATCGTGAGGAGTCAGAACAGTTTCAGCAGAACGAGTGCGAACAATATTGCGCGCTCCATCCCCGCCCCATGCCACTGCAAATAATCCGTCGCCGTCAATGACCATTGGTACTTGTGCTTCGGCGATGACACGACGTGTCTCCGACACAGTTCCTTCATCGCGACCTAACCCTGGTCCTACTACCATCGCCTTAAAGCGATGCACATCTTCAAGTACATCTTCAGACCAAGAAAATGCACTTAAGGATCGACGTACAACTTCAGTGGGCGTAGTGCGATCATGGACGATTCCCGGAGATGCCAGATGAACAATCCCCGCTCCGCAGCGCATTGCTGCGGCAACACTGAGGTTGGCCGCTCCCATCATTCCAGTGCTACCCGCGAGGGCGTATAAACCTGTTTTCCATTTATGAGAATCAAAGGGGCGAGCAGGAATCCAAGCAGAAACATCAGCAAGTTCAACCTCATTAATATCTACATTGCCCATGCCAAGGTTGATACCAATATCGATCAGTTCGATGTCACCACTCAAAGCCCGACCAACCCCAAGCAAGAGCCCCGGTTTCAAGGCCACGAAGGTGACGGTGCGCGTAGCTTGCCATGTATCGCCGACCGCTAACCCGGTTAGTCCATCAACACCCGAGGGAATATCAACAGCGAGTACTGGAATGCCGTGAGTCGCGGGTGGGTTCCACTCACCACGAAAGCCAGTTCCGAAGGCTGCATCAATGATCAGATCACTCACGGGAAGTCGTAGCGGCATCTGCTGTGCATCAAGCACATGAACTCGCACACCTTGATCAGCTAGTAAGCGCGCTGCCATGCGACCATCAGCACCATTATTTCCCTTGCCGACGACGACAACGACGGTACGGCCATACAGGCCACCCATCATCCGTTTTGCTGTGCGGGCAACTGCCGCTCCAGCCCGACCAATCAATACATCAATCGGCGTACCTGCGGTCACGGTTTCACTATCTAGGACACGCATCTGCTTGGGAGTAAGAACTGGGCGCATCGAACTATGACTCGCCCGCTGCCACGGAATTTGTGGGTGTGCCACTAGCGGTGACATAGGCCATCGCTATGGATTCAGTGTGGGTCAATGAGAGATGCCAGTGCGTTATCCCCTGATCTGTCGCTAACTGCTGGGCGCGTCCCACGACCAACAAATCTGGCTGACCTGATGACGCTCGACAGACTGAGACATCGTGGAAATCAAACGCTCCAAGACCGACTCCGAGCGCTTTCATCACCGCTTCACGGGCGGCGAATCGTGCGGCCAGTGACGCGCTTGGATCAACTTGGGGTTGCACATAAGACAGTTCTTCAGCAGTGAACAAACGCTCTTTCAAACTCGCACTGCGTTCTAGCGCTTGGCGAAAGCGCTCAATCTCCACTGCATCAATACCAATGCCAATAATCACGACTGTTCAGTCCGTTCAGTTACGAAGAGGCCCGACGCCAGCGGTCGGCCATCTCGCTAATTGGCAAGATCAACAGATCAGCGACCGACATCTCGCCAAGAAGATCATCGCGCATTTCCCCCTCGGTCTCGGACACCCAGTCAACCAAGCGGTCATAGCGACTGTCATAACCTTGCAAAACACCGCGCATCACTACTGCGCTCAATCGTTCGCGGAAACTGACATGCAACAACGTGATGCCTACCGTCTGACCAGACTTCACTTCGGGAATGAATATAACCGTACGACTGTCACTACGTCCTCGTGCGACAAGTACTTCGCGTTCACTGGAGACTCGGCGTTTTGTTCCAATGAGCGATGGATTATGTTCAACACGACTTGGCACATCACGCGACAAACCACCGCGATCCACAATCGCTATCGTGGCACTGTTACCGGCTGGGTCTCCTGTAATGCTGTAACGCGTGTACCCGATCACAGATTCGACGGCGGGGTCAAGATCCGCTAAAACCTTTAGCGTGCGATAAGCCAGCACGTCACGTCCAGCACCCGTAGCCAAGACCTCTTGCACAAGTGCTCGATCCATGACGCCTTCATCACTGCGACTAATCCCAACAGTCACGGTCTTGGCCTGATGCTTAATCGCATCAATCGGGCGAGTCAGTTCTTCAATGGCGCGGGTCAACGCCAAGGTGAGATCATCAAGCAGAGCGACGGGGCTACCCACCTTGCCTGTTTCATTCTGATACGCCTCCACTGGAGAAACATCAAGAACAACACGAAACATTGCTGCCAAGCGTACGGCAGTACTGGCTTCTAGATGACCGTCGTAAGTACCGGCCCGTAAAGTTTCATTAAAGCGTTCAACAGCGGTAACTAAACCGCTACGGATAACGCGCACGACACTTTCACCATCTGAATTATGTAACACCGCATGTTCAATGACTTCGCGAGCCTGACGCAGTGAGCGAGCCAGTTCATCAATCGCTCGCGCTGCTTCGTAGCCGAACAAATGACCAACGACTGCGCTCAGAACAAAAGCCAGAGACGGATCAACATCGGGAACATCAATCACCGCAACGGCGCTAGAAAACCGTGACTCCGATGCACTAGCGATGACAATCGGAGTGGCTTTATGCGCGCGATAAATAGCAATCTCTTTGGCCACATCATCGGCGTTACTACCTACAAGACCCGAAGCACAGACCAGGATTAAAGGTTCACACGAGAGATCAATGTGCTTCTTATCCTCTGTGATATCGCAGGAAATACTCTTATAACAAAGCTCACTCAATTTAATTCGCACTTCATGTGCAGCAATAGCATTTGGACCATTGCCCACGACTGCCCAGTAGCGCTTGGATGGAGCGTAGCGATGCGCTACGTCGGCGATAACGGATCGCGAGGCAATGACTGTACGCATCGCGTCGGGCAATTCACGTAAAGTTCGTAGAAGATCATGGCGTCGCGAATTTGTCCCTAAACCAGCGGCCACGCTGATCGCACACGCCAGCAAAACTCCCGCCGCAACCTGCGCATAAAAAGCTTTGGTGGAAGCCACGCTCATTTCAACATCTCGTCCGTCACTAGTGAACAGCACACCATCAGACTTATCGCACAAGTCACTGCCACGGCGATTCACGATCGCGATGACGGCCGCCCCACGTGATCTCACCAAATCAACCGTGCGGTTGGTATCAGTTGTCGTACCACTTTGACTCACAGCGATAATGAGCGTGTCACTCATATCTAACTGCAAATGAAAACCGCTCAATTCAGTCGCTGTTATCGCCGCAATATCAAGACCACCAACACATAATTCATCAAGCACCATCGCACAACTACGGCCGGCGATGGCCGCAGTACCTTGACCAATGACGCGGACTTTGCGAATGACTCCAGTCGAAAGTTGCTCAATAATGCTGCTTGGTAAAGTGGTTAAACCAAGTGTCGCAGCGAGAATACCATCACGCTCGACAATCTTGCCGCGCAAAGTCTTGCGGAAACTCTCTGGTGCTTCACCGATTTCTTTGAGCAAAAAATGAGGAGCATCGCCACGATTGATGTCTCTAGTTGTAACTTCCGCAGCGACTAATTCGGTATTTTCAATTGCCAATTCAGTACCGTCATAGGCCAAACGAGTGACCCCAGAAACTTCCCCTGCAGAATCACCATCAAGGACAACAATCTGACCTTGACTGTCCGTGAGATGTGCGTTGCTCGCATTCTCGCCATCAAGACGGAAGTACATCGCAGTTTCCTCGACGACGCCATACGGCTCACTGGCCACGATGAAGAGATCCTCAGCAAGACCCACGTACAGACCTTGGCCGCTGCCTCGTAAAGCAAACATCAGACGATTGGGATTGTCACTCGCTGCCGCGGCGATGGCCACTGAACCTTCGAAAGATGAAACACTGCGCCGAAAAGCCTCAACCGTGTCCCCACAGGTACGGGCATGCATATTGATCATCGCTGGAATGACCTTGGCGTCAGTTGTGATCTGTCCAGGAAAAGACAAACCGTGAGCGATCCGTAAGTCGCCATGATTATCCACATCGCCGTTCAGTGCCGCTACGACATATGGGTGGCTGGTGACATCGTCGTTCAGGTCACGTTCGCTGTTCACTGGATGAGCGTTGGGCTCACTGATGATCCCCACACTCGCCCAACGCGTGTGACCGACCAAGGACAAGCGAGCATCAGGATGAGTGAGCGCCAAGCGCAACAGTTGATCGCTCTGAATAGCACTGCGTAACGCGCGCGTGTTATCACCAAGTTCACCAATCTCAGCTGCCGCTTTATAGACGAATGACAAGACGCCATCAACGAGACGCAGAGAGTGATTTTGAAAGAGCGGATCCTTGGCACGCGACAAGATCGCTGATTGAACTGCTGGGTCACTGTGCGACAAACCGTGGCCCCACACAAAAACATGCACCCCCGCAGAATCACGCCCACGTACTTCTAAGCGGTCCAGTGCGGACAACGCCTGCTGAATTGTCAAATATCCGCCAACTGCTGCGATACCAGCCTGACGACCAGCGAGTTCACCAACTAGCAAAGCTGTCCGTAAACGGTCTTGCCCGATGGCCCACAGCACATCGCGTAAGGCAATCATCGCAGCGGTTGAAGCTTCGAGTTCTTCGGCATCAACCTCACTTTTTTCTAGAGTGGTTTCTAACTGAGCGACGACACCAGCGACCTGATCAAGTCGGCTTGTGATTGAGGCTGTCAGTTCATGATTGTCAACCAGGGTGAGGACGCCTGGTACACCTTTAAGAAGTTCATTCACAATCACCAAGTTCTCGGTGACCCTGCCGATATCGCTTCCGCTTCTGACCGCAGCATCCAAATAGCCAATAATCTCAGCTTGCGTTGGGGGCACTCGCAAGGATGGCCTACTGACGAGAGCGATAATGCCACACATAGAGATCAGGTTACCGAACTACCTGCCCGCCTACCCATCAGGATTGGGGTTCGACGCACTTTGCGAGGGCCACGGCAACCAAGCGGTCTGCAACCTCATTGGCTTGTTCCAATGAGTCCGCCTCAACCATGACCCGGATCAGCGGTTCAGTTCCGCTGGATCGCACTAACACCCTGCCATGATCACCTAAATTCGCTTCTTCATGGGCGATCTCAGCCGATAGCAGTGCCGCAACATCATTCGGTCGTACAGCAACTTGAACATTTTTGAGTACCTGCGGAAAAGTGTGCAGGGCTTCACTCGCCAACTTGGAAAACTTCAAACCATCTTGCAGACGACGGCGCACAAACTGGGCGAGGACAATCGAAGCCAATAATCCATCACCTGTGGTCGCAAGATCGCGATGAATAATGTGTCCACTTTGTTCGCCGCCTAAAACAAAGTTTCCAGATTCCATTGCATCAAGGACATAGCGATCTCCCACTGCTGTGGTCACCACCTTGACTCCCGCATCACGCATTGCTTGATGAAAACCCAGGTTGGCCATCACTGTCACAACCACTGTGTCGTCAGTCAAGGTGTTCAACTCGCGTCGATCTGCCACTGACAGAGCAATAAGCCTGTCCCCATCGACGATGTGTCCATTTTCGTCCACAGCAATAACACGATCACCATCTCCGTCGTAAGCGAACCCCAGATCAACAGAAACACCGGTACCAGTACCACTGATGAACTCACACAAACCCTGCGGGAAGGTCGCCCCACAACCGTCGTTAATATTTGTTCCATTCGGTGCATCATTCATGACAATGACATCCGCACCCAAGCGACCTAGCACCAACGAGGCGACATTGCTCATAGCCCCATTTGCGGTGTCAATGACAATGCGCAGTCCGGCCAGAGAACCTTCACCAAATAATCCAACTAAGTGTTCAACGTATAGTGAGACGGCATCCGATCGGCGTATCACAACGCCAACTCCTCCATCTGCTGCGGGCGCATCAGATTCTTGACTGAGAAGAAAATGCAACTCAGCTTCAATGCGCTTCTCATCGGCATCAGTGAGCTTGCGCCCACCGGCGGCAAAAACTTTAATACCGTTATCAGAAAACTTGTTATGTGAGGCAGTGACCACCACACCTGGAA
>WLTJ01000003.1 GCA_009705435.1 Actinomycetota bacterium
AGTTGCAAATACCGCGCCGTCGGTCAACTTCCAAAGTAGCCAGGTGTCAATCGTCGCCAGAGCTAGATCGGGGGACCTCGGAACCCCGTGTTGCAACATCCATGACATCTTCGTGCCTGAAAAGTACGGGTCAAGGACAAGACCTGTGAGGGCACGCACGGTCGCAAGATGGCCGGCATGGTCAAGATCTTGACAGTGTTGAGCCGTGCGGCGGTCTTGCCAAACGATTGCTCGACCGTGCACTTCTCCAGTGCGACGATTCCACGCGACGACTGTCTCGCGTTGATTGGTGATGCCGATGGCGCGCGGAAGACCAGCCTGATTCACGACGTCATTGAAGGTGTCCACGACTGCCCGCCAAATTTCTTCAGCATCGTGTTCGACCCAGCCTGGTTCGGGGAAGTACTGCGTGAATTCTTGGTAGGAGGCAATGCTCGGTCGATCATCTTGAAACACTGCGCGGCAACGAACTCCTGTCGTACCAGCGTCAATCGCTAGGACATACGGCTCGGCCTCCGCCACGACTAGCGCTTCTTTGGCTTGTTAGTCGGACGTCGCGAGGATGGTCCGGAACTTGTACGTCGCGTGGCTGCCGGCTTTGAGCGCGTCGCAGGGGCAGATGGGACAGTATTCTTGCGAGCCAGTGTTTGCTCACGCAAGGCCCGATATGTCTGACGTTGATAACCGATCTTGGCTAGAACCCAACCGAACAATAAATACATTGGCAGCGATGCCAGGAGCCCAACAACCGATCCAGTGGTCACCTTATCGCGTAGAAAAATCGCGAATATGACGGCCATAACACCGACGTATACCAGCCATTCACGGATCAGTCTTTGCCAGTTAATAGTTCTCGACGAATCCCAAGCCATCTCCCTATTGTTTCATGTCTAGGCTGACCTGATGCGCATTGGAATCATGACTGGCGGCGGAGATTGTCCAGGACTCAATGCTGTCATTCGTGCCATTGTGCGAAAAGGCGATGCAGTTTATGGCGACGAGTTCATTGGATTCCTAGATTCTTGGGATGGGGTCATGGCGCAGCGCTTCATTGAGTTGCCTGCATCGGCTGTGCGCGGCTTATTGCCACGCGGTGGAACGATTCTCGGCACCCGACGTGGAAGCCCATACGATTCGAAAGATGGAGTTCAGCAAGTACAGAAATGCTTTAGTGAACAACGTCTTGATGCCTTAATTGTGATTGGTGGAAATGGTTCACTGACTGTCTCCTCTTTGTTATTTGCCGAAACTCATTTGCCAATTATTGGTGTCCCGAAAACAATTGACAATGATGTTTTTGGAACTGAACTCTCTTTTGGATTTCACACTGCGGTGCAGATCGCCACAGATGCAATTGATCGACTTCACACCACGGCCGAAAGTCATGATCGTGTCATGGTCGTTGAGTTGATGGGTCGAGATACGGGATGGATTGCGGTGTATGCCGGTCTCGCTGGAGGTGCAACCGTCATCTTGATACCCGAAGAACCTTTTGACATCGCCGAAGTCTGTGCCGAAGTCGCAAGTCGTCATCAAGGCGGACGCTTTGCATCAATCGTCGTTGTCGCCGAGGGGGCACAGCCCATAGTCGGAACGATGACTCCTATTGACTACGCCACTGATCATCTCGGGCGACCGCGTTATGGCGGCATATGTGTCGGAATTGCTGAAGAAATTGAAAAGCGCACAGGGTTTGAAGCCCGCGTTGTGCAAATCGGTCATGTGCAAAGGGGCGGTACGCCAACTGCTTTCGATCGCATTTTGTGCACTCGCTTTGGTTTGGCTGCTGTTGACGCTGTCCATGAAGGAGCATTTGGATACATGGTGGCGCTTGATGCCACAAAAATTAGTCGCGTCCCGTTGAGCGACATAGTGGGCAAGATCCGAACCGTTGACCTCGAACTCTTCCACGAAATTGGCGATGTCTTTTTTGGCTAGGTCAGATCCTAGAAAGAATGTTAGAGAAGTGGATCGACGATGGTGGGGAAGGCGGGCTGACTACTGGCGGCGCGCCCGGGATAATCAAAAGATGTCAATGGTTCCGATGTGAGCGATCCGTCGCCTCGTGGCCATTCTTGGGTTTGGCCTTGTACAACAAGAAGGATTCGTTCGACGCCCTGAATTTCGCTGAGTGTCAGAACAATCTGGGCCACAGCGGAAACCAAGTCGTCACCTGTGGCCTGAAAGATATTTTCTGAAATATCAATCTTGACGATGTCTGTCGCCACGTAGCGAGCGGAAATGAGTTTCGTACCTTGCGGTATGGCTGATCGCAAACTCTCATCTTGTTCACTGGTCGTCGGGCCATCAAACAGGGCCTTGATGATCTGGGGCGGTTCATTGAGAACATCACGTTGAACCACAACCAAGCGTTGAGTGCTCTCATTATCGGTGCGTTGTAAGTAGATGCGCCCAACGCCCGATTCGCTTGAAGCAGAAGGTGACTGCTCGTTCATGTCGCTTTGCAGATCGCGTCCAATGACTTGCGAAGAATCTTGGGCCCCATACGAACAACCGGCACCAAGTATGAGCATCAGGCTCGCAAGAAAAACCGGACGGCGCGTGCGCATAGTGCTAAACCCTCTCCGCTGGTAGTTCAATGATAAAGCAGGCGCCTTCGCTACCGTCGTGTCGCTCTTCAACCCACACTCGTCCACGGTGAAGTTTGACGTGCTCGTCCACAAGAGACAGACCCAAGCCAGCGCCGTCAGATCCGCTACGTCTTCCTGCGACAACCCCTCGCGCGAAGCGTTCAAAAATGAGATCACGTTCTTCAAGGGGCACGCCGAGACCGTGATCTTCCACAGTGATCCATACCTGCGTTGGTGGATCTTCATCATCTGGTACGAAGACGGAGATCTCTAGTTCTCCACCCCCGTAAGCGCGACCATTATCAACAAGGTTGGCAATGACGCGTGCGAGCCGTCGACGGTCACCGCGAATGATGATTTGATCGGCAGTTGAAGTGACCAGGACGCTGGTCATCGGGAGGCTGCTGATAGCGACTGCCTGGCGGACAAATTCACCCACGAGCAACTCTTCAACGTTTAGGCGAATGGCCCCTGCATCAAAACGCGAAATCTCCAAGAGATCTTCCACGAGTCCTTGAAAGCGGGCCACGTCAGCGATGAGAAGATCAAGAGCAACTTGGGCGCGTTCGGGCATCTCTTCGCGACGAGCGTGCATAACTTCAACAGACGCCGCGAGGGTCATCAACGGTGAGCGCAATTCGTGACTGACGTCAGACGTAAAGCGAGTGTCGCGTTCTACTCGCAATTCAAGAGCGGCAGCCATGTCGTTGAAGGAAGAAGTGAGAGCCGACAAATCTGGATCGTCTGTTTCTTCAAGTCGAGTGTCAAGACGCCCCCCGGCGATTGCTTGTGCCGCCTGACTTGCGGCGGTGAGCGGTCGAACGGCGCGAGAGGCAACAATTGCACCCAGAAAAATTCCTAAGAGAGTGGTGATGATCGCTGCCAATGTGAGGGCGAGATTGATGCTGTTCAGGGTTGAGCGCACATCTTGCATTGAAGGAAATTCGAAATAAGCAGCGTCTGCTGAATCCAAGGGGATGCCAATTGCCAAGACCAATTCCTTGTCAACTTCAATCCGCATAGTTCTCGGCTCTCTGTTGTCAATGGTCGCAACGAGCATGTCTCGATCAATGACATTGGATGAAAAGCGAGCGTTATCACCTGTCCATGTGCCACGGAAATACAACAAAGGACGATTGGCGGTGAGACGTTCGATCACCGTCTGGGTATTTGATGGATTTGAGCGAAGATCAATGGCTAATTGAGCGGCATTTTCATAAGCCTGCTCAATGACATTTTTTTCGCGGTCTTCAACCAAGTTCGAACGGGTGAAATTGTATGTTGCTAGAGCAAGAAAAAGAGATAGGGCAAAACTCCCCAAGCCGAAAGTAATCAAGATTCGCGAGCGCAATCCAATGGGTTTGAGCAACCGTGGGCGAGGGCGCTGTGTTCGATGAACTTTCGGCGACTTCCCACTCACCGGCTCAGAGATGACAGATTTTTCGGCCACGAAAAATCAGGCCTGAAGTCGATAGCCGAGACCGCGAACAGTCACCACGTGACGAGGGTTGGCGGGATCTTTTTCTACTTTTGTGCGCAGTCGACGAATGTGCACATCAACTAAGCGACCGTCGCCGAAATAGCCGTAGCCCCAGACATCGTCAAGCAGCTGTTCGCGACTGAAAACACGACCAGGATTTTGGGCAAGTTCGCAAAGCAGTCGAAACTCAGTTTTTGTGAGACCAAGTTCTGCGCCATCTCGTAACACTTTTCCTTCATCAGGAATGATCTCGAGGTCGCCAAAGACGAGTTTCGGGTGAGCTGGATGCGCAGGGCGAGCGCGTCGTAGCAGCGCACGGATGCGCGCTGATAACTCTTTAGGGGCAAATGGTTTAGTGAGATAGTCATCGGCGCCCGCCTCGAGGCCAGCGACAACATCATGAGTGTCGGATCTTGCGGTGACCATAACGATGGGCACATCGCTGTGGCGACGGATCGTTCGACACAGTTCAAATCCGTCGATGCCGGGCAACATGATGTCGATCAGTACGACATCGGCTGGTTGGCGTAAGAACAAAATGACGGCTTCTTCACCGCTTGCGGCCTCATCAACAGTCCAGCCTTCATCTTCTAAAGCCAATTTGACGGCAGCGCGTATCCGCTCGTCATCTTCTACAGCCAGAATTCTGGTTCCCACGCTTACATCTTGCCTGATGGAGGGGGTAGTAGTTGGCTAACTGGAATTGTTTTTTATCTTTACGGGGCAAGAATCGCCAAAATGGCTTGGTGAATGCCGGGAGTGCTGAGCAGTGTTTGCTCAGATCGAATAGGGGAACCTGAAAAATCAGAGGAGACTGCTCCAGCCTCGGTGGCGATCAGAAGGCCTGCGGCGAGGTCCCATGGTTGAAGAAACTCTTCGAAATAGGCGTCAAGGCGACCATCGGCTACGTAGCACAGGTCTGCCGCGGCGGCACCACATCGCCTGATATCGCGAACCTGGGGGAGTATTTTTGCAATCCGCTCGCCTTGCACATCACGGCGTTGTGACGAATAGGAGAACCCAGTTCCAATCAGTGCCATGCTGAGGTCGTGGCAAGGTGAACATGTTAATTTCCGCGCACCGAGCCACGCCCCATTGCCCCGAGCGGCAACAAAAAGTTCGCGGGTGACAGGTAAGTAGACGGCAGCAGCCAAAGTTCCTGCGTCGTCGGTGGCGGCGATGGAGATGGCATAGCCAGAAAGATTGTATAAAAAATTCGTCGTGCCATCGATGGGATCAACTAACCAAGTGATGCCTGATGTGCCAGGTGTCTGAGTTCCTTCTTCACCGAGCACCGAGTCGTTGGGGCGTAAGTGTTCTAGTCGCTCAACAATAAGACTTTCACTTGCCTGATCCCATTGAGTGACGACATCGGTGGGGGAGGATTTGATATCAACGTTGCCTGTTCCTCGACTGCGTCCAGTGGCGACAAGATCACCTGCCTGGCGCGCAATGCTGGCAGCGATATTCATCAACTCAAGAGCATTGTGCGGCGCAATAGGAGACATAAATTATTATGCGCGGTCAGAGAGATCGCGCCACTCACCGAGCGCCCTCAGGCTAAGAACAGCGACGATTGAAGTGCCACCTGATGTCAAGACTGCACCGATCAATAGTCCGAGTCCGAGTGGTACTGAACTTTGCCCGTCGTATTGAATGTCAACGAGGGCGTAACCGATCAATGATCCGACGAGGCCCCCAAAAATGATGGAGATAAAAGCCGCCGAGCGAGCGCCACGAGATGGCAGGGCTGAGAGTGGTCGTTCCTCGGGCACGTAATCAGCGTAGGCTCACAACGTGAGCCAAGCTTTGTTTACCCGTGAAATAGTTGTGGTGATCCCCACTTATAACGAGGCTGGAAACATCGAAAAAGTTCTCAATGGAGTTCGTGCCGCCCTCCCGCAGGCCAGATTGTTGGTCGTTGATGACAACAGTCCTGACGGCACAGCTGACATTGTTGAGCGTTATCAGTCTTCTCATCAAACAGACGGCTTGGGTGAGGTCAGTGTCCTGCGTCGCTCTGCCAAGACCGGTTTAGGGGCGGCTTATCGCGCGGGATTTACGACAGCCTTGTCCATGGGGGCAGAGATTTGTGTACAGATGGACGCCGATCTATCCCATGATCCGATGTATCTGCCGGCGATTGTCTCAGCGGTCGAGATGGGTGCTGATGCCGCCCTAGGAAGTCGCTACACGCCGGGTGGTCAGATCGACAATTGGCCGCCTCTACGACGTTTTCTCTCACGCTGGGGGAATCGATTTGCGGCAGGCATGTTGGGTTTGGCGATCAATGATGCCACCAGTGGGTATCGGGCTTATTCGGCCTTGGTTTTGCAGAAGATGGATTTTGCCACTGTGCAAGCTGAGGGTTACGGATTCCAAATTGAAATGACCCATCGCGCGGTGCGCAGTGGCGCACGCATGATCGAAGTACCTATCCTGTTTACGGACCGCATTGTTGGCGAATCGAAACTAAATCATCACATTATTGGTGAGGCTTTCACTCTTGTCACGCAGTTGTGGTTTAGGGATCGACTGTGGCACCGCCGTCGACGTCGGTGACACCTGCCGTGGACCGTTCGGCATCTTCAACTCGAACCATTCTTCACGTCGATATGGACGCATTTTTTGTCTCTGTCGAAATGCGACGGCATCCAGAACTCGCGGGTCAACCAGTTGTCGTAGGTGGTTCGGGGGCACGAGGAGTAGTAGCGGCGGCGAACTATGAAGCACGCCGATATGGAGTGTTCTCAGCGATGGCTTCTGCAAAAGCTCGGCGACTGTGTCCAGATGCCGTTTTTCTTGCCGGTGACTACGCAGAATATTCATCGGTCAGCACCCAGGTACACGAAATTTTTTCAAGGTACACCCCGTTCATTGAGCCGATAGGTCTTGATGAGGCATTTCTTGATGTGACCGGCTCAGTCAATCTTTTTGGTGATGGCACGATGATCGGTTGGAAAATCAAACAACAGATTGCCGAGGAACTTGATCTTGCTTGCGCAGTAGGGGTTGCTAGTTCAAAATTCATTGCCAAGTTGGCTTCAAAAAAAGCCAAGCCGATACCGACGGCAACGGGCATTGAAGCCGGTCATGGAGTGTTGTGCATCGCACCTGGTCACGAATTGGAATTTTTGCATCCCCTGCCAGTGAAATCCTTATGGGGTGTGGGCCCAGCAACCTTGGCAAAATTGGAACGACTTGGAATCGCTGTTGTCGGCGATTTGATCACTCTGGGCGCAGCGAATTTGGAACATGCGCTAGGAAAGTCGCATGGCCGCCATTTGTTTGCGTTAGCCCAAGGAGTTGATGAGCGCCCTGTTGAAGTTGAGCGAGATCTGAAATCGATTGGTCATGAAGAGACCTTCTCTCATGACATCACTGAGCGCGATGCTATGCGCCGTGAGGTTGTGCGACTGGCTGATGCAGTCGCTAGTCGCCTGCGTGCTCACGGCTGCGCAGCTCGCACTTTGACATTAAAGATCCGCTATGCGAACTTTGAGACGATTACTCGTTCAACGACTCCAGGGTCATCCCTGTCCTCGGCGCCCGCGATGGTCAAGGCCTTGGAGTCGGTGTTGGAACTCATCGATCCCTCCGTCGGAGTGCGTTTGATCGGTTTCAGCGTGAGTGGTTTGGTGGAACCAGTTGAGCAACTTTCATTACTTGGGTTTGACGCACTCGTTCAAGAGAGCGATTCGGGTGGGGGTCAGACGGCGGCTGATATTGACGGTCACTGGAGTTCGGCAAGCGCGGCGATTGATGAGATACGAAAAAAATTCGGACGCGATGCGATCAACCCGTTCAGCGCGCTTGCGCGACCTGATCGACGCAAACTTGGAGAATCGCCGTGGGGGCCGAACGGCAATGACACGAAATGAGTGCCCATGCTTTGATTTCGGGTAGCGGGGCTGTAAGACTGAAGACCTACGAAGTGACATTTAGAAAAACCAGGAGGTGACGCCATGTCTTTGTCAGATGATGAACAGCGCATACTGCGACAAATTGAACAAGAACTACAAAATGACTCCAAGTTCGCCCAAGCGGTGTCCCCATCCGGTTTGTACTCTCATTCTGCGCGAACTGTGCGTCGAGCGATCTTTGGTTTAGTTATCGGACTGGTACTTCTTGTCGCCCTTTTACAGGTGCACTTCATGGCAGCCTTCGTTGCCTTTGTGGCCATGTTGGCGCTGACAGCGGTCATTGAACGCAATGCGCGGGCAATGGGTAAAGCGGGACTTCAAGATGTTGCGGGAGCGATTCGCAAAGCGCGAGCTTCTGCAGGTCGTCGACTTCCTTAGCACTGACAACGAAAAGTTCTGTCGAGGGATACGTGTCAACAGTGTCAGGCGTCGTCAAAGAGCAAGAAAGAGTTGCCGCAATTTTGGCTGTTGATATTGGGGGGACCAAGTTAGCGGCGGCGGTCGTAGACCTTGATGGAAAAATCATTCTGAGAGATCGGGTGCCGACGCCAGCGCGTGACCCGTGGACAACTTTGGCAAACCTCATCAAAAGAGTTCAGGCTTCAATTTCAGGTGTTGAGTTGCTGGCCTGCGGTGTGGCATGCGGTGGGCCGATGACCCTCAACGGCGAGAAGGTGTCGCCGTTGCACATTGCGGCTTGGCGTGACTTTGAGTTGCGCTCGATGGTGGCGCAAATCACCGCTCTGCCAACTTTTGTGGATAATGATGCCAAAGCGTTGGCACTCTCTGAGGGTTGGATGGGGGCGACGGCGCACCTACAAAACTTCATGGCAGTGGTCGTCGGTACTGGGGTGGGAGCAGGATTAGTGCTGGACTCACAGCTTCTCGATGGGCGTCAAGGCAATGCCGGACATGTCGGTCACATCATTGTTGAACCCGATGGGCGAGCCTGTTTGTGCGGCGGTTTTGGATGTCTTGAGGCATATATTTCAGGGCCCGCCATTCTCCTACAGACTGGTCGTGAGCCGATGTATGCGCCCGCCAATGTGGTGCAACGGAGTGGACAACTTTTAGGTCGTGCATGTGCCAGCGTGGCGGCAGTGGCCGATATTTCGCGAGTTGTTGTGGGAGGCAGTGTCGCTCTCGGATGGGGAGAAGCATTTTTTCAAGCGGCCAACAGCGAATTCGTTCTGCGATCCAAACTCTCCTTCTTGGCTGGGGCGGATATTGTCCCCGTGGGACTCGGCGATAGCTCTGCTTTGATCGGCGCGGCAGCAATTGCGCGGCGCAAGATCGGCGAAACCTGAGGATCGCGACTAGGTTCACACCTATGCGTCCGATGTACGACTCCGAAGTAGAGGTTTTTCGAGGCCAAGTGCAGTCATTCTTGAAAGCCAATCTGTCCGACGATTGGCAGGGTATTGGCACCTTGCCCGCCGATGAAGCCCAAGCGTGGGTCACCGAGTGGCGCAAGATTCTGTATCAACAGCGATATTTAGCTCCTGGTTGGCCAGCGATGTATGGCGGCGGCGGAATGTCGGCTCTTGAGCAGGTGATTTTGGCAGAGGAGTTCGCCAAGGCTGGCGTGCCGACAGGTGGAAGTAATGACGCTTTTGGTATCACGATGCTCGGCAACACGCTGCTGGCATGGGGCACCGATGAGCAAAAAGAGTATTACCTACCGCGGATTTTGTCCAACGAAGATGTTTGGTGCCAGGGTTATAGCGAACCCAACGCAGGAAGCGACTTGGGAAGTTTGGGGCTTCGGGCCACTCTTGACGGAGACCAGTGGATCCTCAATGGTCAAAAGATTTGGACGTCAGCGGGACATTTGGCTGATCACATTTTTACTTTGGCACGCACCGACCCAGACAGTCCGAAGCATAAAGGGATCTCCTTTCTTCTCGTCGATATGCGTCAGCCAGGAATTGAAGTTCGCCCCATCAAAATGATCAACGGTGATAGCGAATTTAATGAGGTTTTCTATACCGACGCGGTGTGTCCGAAAGAAAATGTCATTGGTGGACTGAACAATGGCTGGGCAGTAGCTATGACATTGTTGGGATACGAACGTGGTGAAGGTGCAGCTACTGTGCCGGTTCGTTTCCAGGCTGAACTGGATCGTTTGTTGTTGTTAGCCAAAGAATACGGCGTTGACCAAGATCCACGGATGAGACAGAAGTTGGCATGGGCCTATTCAAAGGTGCAGATCATGCGCTATCTAGGTTTGCGAACGCTGACTAAGTTTTTGCAGGGTGGTCATCCAGGCCCAGATGGTGGAATCTTCAAGCGCTATTGGAGTGAATATCATCAGGCAGTGACCGAGATATCTCTAGAAATTCTTGGCGCAGCAGCAATGTGTCCCGAGGGACGCCAACCATTGAATGCTTTCCAGCCCGATGATCGCAGCGCTCCGAACTCGAGCGCCAGTTGGACTGGCGCATTTCTCAATGCTCGGGCAGGAACTATTTACGCAGGATCCTCGCAAGTTCAGTCGAATATCATTGGTGAAATGGTGCTTGGACTTCCAAAAGAACCGCGCTAGATATGGCTATTTTTCGGCGTACGCAGAGCATGATGACGATTATTTTCGGGCTCTTGGTGCGGCCACATTATTGGCTGATAGCGCTCAGCGTCGGTACTCGGATGATTCCACAGCGGTGGTGGGCTCATTGGCCGTATGTGCCAATTCCTCGAAAGGACTACCTGAGGTTTCGCCTTGAGACGCAATACGGCGGTCATTCACCGCAGGCAAACTTGCCCGATGTCCTGAGATATTTGCGTTGGGTACGCGAATGGGATGCGCAATCGTGAGTTTCTACTTTTTTCATTGTGCGCAAGGTCATTGAGTTCTGATGCAAAGTGCCCTCGTTCTGAACGCAACTTATGAGCCTCTAAGTGTGGTGTCGTCGCGTCGCGCTATTTGTCTTGTTTTGGGCGATAAGGCTGACCTCATTGAGCACCATGAAAGTTTTCTTCGTTCGGAGCGATTGTCTTTGCCAAATCCATCGGTCATTCGTCTGCGCTATGTAGTCAAGGTGCCGTATCACCGTCGTACCTCATTGTCACGACGAGCTGTTTTCGCACGCGATGACAATCGCTGTCAGTACTGCGCTGGAATCGCCGATTCACTTGATCATGTCATGCCCCGTTCGCGAGGGGGTCTGCACATTTGGGAAAATGTGGTTGCCGCATGTCGCAAATGCAATCTTGGTAAGCGAGATCGGACTCCCGATGAGGCGGGAATGAAATTGGCAAAAGCACCGCTGATTCCAAAAGAATTAGCGTGGGTGACCGTTGCAGCGGGAAGTGTGCCTGATCTTTGGAAACCGTATCTGGCGCAATTATGAATGGCATTGTGACCGAGATTGTCGGTGGCTCAGCAGCAGATTTTCACGCTCGACCGTTGCCGACTGATCCTCATCCACATATCTGGTGGTTCACACCGACACACTCGGCGTTGGTCTTGGGCTCGACGCAAGACCTCTCCGTGGTCAATTCAACGGAGTGTCACAACCGTGGCATTGAAATAGTGAAGCGTCGCAGTGGCGGCGGGGCGGTACTGCTCTCAAGCGAGACAACAGTATGGATTGATGTTGTGCTGCCGGCTACGCACGAACTGTCAGTCAGCGATATTGGTCGGGCTCCGTTGTGGTTAGGGAAGTTGTTTCAACAAGTTCTGATCGATCTTGGCGTCGCTGATCTGACTCTTCATGAAACAGCGATGGAGAAAACTGACTGGTCAACGCTCATTTGTTTTGCGGGTCGGGGCCCAGGAGAGGTATTCATGAGCAATGGGCGAAAGGTCGTCGGCATCAGCCAGCGCAGAACTCGCGAGTGGGTGCGTTTTCAAATAGTTGTATCGCTTGCCTGGAGACCGGAGATTTTGTTGGCTCTCCTCAATGCGCCCAAACCGAATCTTGAGGACATTTCTCAATGTGGTAGCAACATTTCTCTTGATGCTCATCTCGTGGGGCAAACACTGTTTGATGCACTAGAAGAAAGTCTCAGTATCAAGCGGCCTTAGTTGTCTTTGGGGTGATAGTCGTCGTTGGGGCGATAGTTGTCGTCGGAGGAATAGTCGTTGGGGGAGTTGTGGTCTTACAGCCGTCAACAGCCTTGACCGCGGGATACGGGTTGACTGCCGCTCCACCGTAGGGATGATATTCAAAGTGTAAGTGGGGTGTTGAACTGCTACCGGTGCTGCCGACATATCCAATGACCTGTCCAGCCACGACTTCGGATCCGACAGCGATTCCATCGGCGAAGGTGGAGAGGTGAGCGTAGTAGAAGTACGTTCCATCAGCGGCCGTGAGGGTAATTGTGTTGCCCCCCAAGGATCCAACACGGTCAAAAGATTGGCGTGAGATTCTTCCGTTGTTGGCAGCGTAGAGTGGCGTGCCAGATTTGGCGATGATGTCAACGCCTTGATGCTGACGACCACCAGAGCGGGGTGCTTGCCATGTGTCACCGAACCAGCACGGCCCAAGAACTGGAAAGACAATCACTTTCAACGCGGGTAGCGCAGGTGGAGTTGTCGTTGGAGGTACTGATGTGCTCGTCGTTGGGACGCTCGTGACGATCCGTCCTGGAATAACTCCGAGAGCGAGGGCGGTCAGGAGATCGACGATTCCGGTCGTAGCAAAACCCTGAGTCCTTTGATATGCGGCAATCGCTTTTTGTGTGGCAGGTCCAAACTTCCCGTCGGCGCCACCAGGAACTGTGATCGCAGCACCGAGCAAGAGTGTCTGCATCTTTGCCACAGATGAACCAGAGTCGCCCAATTTCGGGAAAGCCGGTCCAGCCACAAGTCCAAGAAGTTGAGCAGTGAGTTGATCAACGATGCCCGTCGAGGCAATTCGTAATGCAGTTTGGAATTCTTTGATTGCCGCCGTCGTGGCTGATCCGAACTTGCCATCCGCCCCACCGCGGAGAGTGACTCCAGAGGTCAGCAGAGCTTTCTGGAGAGTCTTGACGTTTTCACCTGTCTGACCCACAGTGGCGAATACGGCAACGATCGGCACAGTCGTTGTCGTTGTCGGCGCGACAGTCGTTGTCGTAGGCGCAACGGTTGTCGTTGTCGGCGCAACCGTCGTGGTTGTCGTGGGTTGCGCGCTGAGGGGTCGGCTTCCGGGAACGAGGCCGAGAGCGATAGCAGTCGTGAGGTTCACAACACCGGTGACTTTGATCCCATGGGATGTTTGGAATGCTGTAATTGCCGCCGCTGTTGCGCCGCCAAAAATTCCATCTGCGCCACCCTTGAAAGAAACTGATGAATTAATCAGCGCCTGCTGGAGTTGGGTGACTGCGATTCCGCGTTGGCCGCGCTGCGGCAACGTTGGGATTGGTCCAAGTCCCAGTAAATAAGCAGTTGTTGAATTGAGTTGACCATCGGGGATCAATTCGTTGTTGGATTGGAAAGTTTTCAGAGCTTTGCGTGTCGCTTTGCCGAAGATGCCATCAGCGCCACCCACGACGGCCACGCCACGGGTGATCAACGCCTGTTGAAGGGCAACAACTGCTGATCCTCTCGCTCCAAGTTTCAAACTGGATTGAAGGGAGAGTGGACCTTGGGAGTTTTGGTTCGTCTGGGAGGACTGAGCGGACTGGGCATTTGCCACGGGTGCGAAAACCAAAACAGAGACGAGCATCGCCGCGCCAAAAAACCAGATCTGTCGAACTGGTCGCCGGGGGGCGCAGTTCTGCGAGTGAATGGTCGTTATTGGCACGCAGAGGTATCGGCAGGTTCGGGGAGGAACCTTGAGGACATTTCCGAATTTCTCGAAGAATCACCGAAAATCCCCAAAAAGTGGCTATTTCGACCTGCCAGTCAAAAAAAAAATGAAAAAAGTGGCGCGAATAGGGGAAATATGGTTGACAAAGGGGGTCTGTGGGGTGCAGAGTGGAGGAAATAGGGACGAGGTGGAGGCAGAAACCACCCCGTGAGATATCTGAAACACAGCGAGAGGCAGCAAATTGGACGGTTTTGTCGGACGTTTTGAGCGACAGCTCGACCCCAAAGGTCGCGTTGCTCTTCCGGCGACCTTTCGAAACCGACTTGAACCTCGCTGCTATCTCTTGCTCGGCGATGACAAATGCATCGGAGTGGTGACCGACGCCGAGTCAAAGTTACGTGCTGAAGAAATGACCGCCGCAGTGAAAAAAGGTGAGCGAACACGGGCCGAATTGCGCGCCTTGGCCGTGAACATGATTGAAGTTCAAGTTGATGCGCAAGGTCGAATCACCATTGACGAGAATTTGCGCCAGTACGCCGGTTTGAGCGTCGGTGCCAAGGTTGTGGTGTCGGGGGCCTTTGACTCGGTTGAAATCTGGGAGCCAGCGCGGTTCGAGCGCATGCTCAACGCGGGGCAGCAGGCCATCGGTGGCGATGAAGAATGATCGACGCATCCCTGCCGATTTTTGAGCACCAACCAGTCATGCTCCGCGAGATCACGGAGATTTTCGCTCATGTTCCCGATGGTTTTGTGCTTGACGCCACTTTGGGGGGAGCGGGCCACGCCACTGCTCTTTTAACCGCCCACAGTGGGCTCAAGGTTTTGGGTCTTGATCGAGATCCAGTTGCGCTATCTGTGTCGCACGAGCGCTTGGCAACTTTTGCTGGACGAGTTGTGACGCAACATCGTCGATTTGACGATCTAGATGCAGCGATGGATCAGGCGGGAATCGCCAAGCTTTCGGGAGCCTTATTTGATCTTGGGGTTTCTTCGCATCAACTTGACGCTGGTGACCGAGGTTTTTCCTACCGTCAAGAGGCCATGTTGGATATGCGCATGGACACGACTGAAGTCACGACCGTATCTGACATCGTCAATACGGCCACAGAGCAAGAGTTGGCGCGAATCCTTCGCGATTATGCCGACGAACGCTTCGCTGGCCGTATCGCTCGAGCGATCATTGCGGCCCGGCCGATTCAAACAACTACTGAATTAGCCGACATTGTGGCCTCGTCAATACCAGCACCTGCTCGCAGGCGTGGCGGACACCCTGCCAAGCGCACTTTTCAAGCACTGAGGATTGCTCTCAATAAAGAACTTGAGATCCTTCCTGACGCCTTGGACTCGGCGATTCGACGGACACAAAGTGGTGGGCGAGTTGCGGTTTTGTCCTATCACTCTGGTGAGGATCGCATCGTCAAATCAAGGTTTCGACAACATGCCACAGGCGGTTGTGAATGCCCAGTTCATCTGCCCTGTGGTTGTGGCGCTGTGAGTACGGTGCGTTTGGTGCGCTCTGCCGCCAAACCGTCAGCTGATGAGCAGACGATGAACCCGCGCAGTACATCGGCGCGCCTACGAGTCGTTGAGGTCATCTAATGGCTCGTGCGCTCAGTGTTCCACAGAAGCGTTCGCCGGCGGTCAAGCCGGCTCGGCGCGTCTCTCCAAAAAAGGTCACGACTCGGACGGCTAAACAACGTCAAGAAGCCAAAACCCCCCGACTTAGAAGGGTTACCTCGCTACCTGGCGTGACAACAAAGACGCGCCGTATCGTCGTTGTAGGAACTTTGGTGGCTGGTCTTGTTATCGCCTTCATGCTCGTCGTCGTGATCTTTCAGACACGAATTGCTGAAAGGCAATTAGGGATCGACAAAGTGGAGTCGCAGATCTCAATTGAGCGTCAGCGCTATGACGCCTTGCGCCTTGAACGGTCAAGTTTGCGTAACCCAGAGCGATTAGTGGCCGAGGCCACGGCGATGGGAATGGTTCCAGGTCAAGGGACTGACTTCACTGCCGTGGATCCAATGACGATGGCTCTTGTTCTTGTGTCTACTGGCGGAGTAGATCCAAAAATCCTGGCGCTTTCTCATGACCCATTTGAAAACTATGGTGCTGTGAAAGCCACAGTTGGGGATCGTCCGTGACGACTCGGCGGCCAGCCCCAACTCGCACGAGAACCAAAGTGCAGTCTTCGCGCTCTACTCGAAGCCGAGCATCGGCTAAGCCTGCTTCCAAAAAGCCTGATCCCAAAAAAGACGCAAAAGCGTCTACATCTCGATCAACTTCAGCGGTACGTCAAAAAGAGAGTTCCCGCCGTCGGGTGACCAACAAGAAGTCGGTGTCGAGTAGTGAGCATCATGATCGCGTCTGGAATGTTGGTTCAACTCGTCGTCGTTTTCGTTGGATGGCAGGAGTTGCACTAGCGCTGTTGGTTTCGTTGATGGGTAAGAGCGCATACATCCAAGTGGCCCATGGAAGTGGACTGCAAGCTGATGGTGTTGCTCAACGAGAATCAACGACAAAAATTCAGGCGGCTCGCGGGACAATATTTGACCGAGATGGAAACGAGATGGCTGTCACGCTCCCAGCTCTATCTCTCTACGCTGATCCACGTGCCGTCACTGATCCTGCTGCGACAGCGCATCTACTCGGGCAGATGCTCGGGTTTGATGCTTCAGCCGAAACGGAATTGGCGAATAAATTAGCGAAGAAGGCAACTTCCTTTGTGTACGTGCAACGTTTTGTCAATCAGGATGTGGCGGACGCCATTTTGTCTTTGAATCTGGCAGGTGTCAACGGCATCTCCGAGCCCCAGCGCATTCAAGTCGCGGGCGGTCTCGCAACGAACATCATTGGTCGTACTGATCCCTTCGGAGTCGGTTCAACTGGGCTTGAACTGCAATATGACAAAGTGCTGAGCGGTCACGACGGTTCAATGGTCCGCGAATTACTGAAGGGCAGGAGCCTGCCAGGGACGAGTCGGATCGTTGAGCAAGCGCGACCTGGGACTGACTTGGTACTCACCATTGACCGTTCAATGCAGTTCCAAACTGAGCAGTTGCTTCTTGCCCGAGTGAATGAACTTAGTGCCAAAGGTGGCAACGCTGTCATTCTCGACACGAAAACTGGCGAGGTCTTGGCGATCGCCAGCGTGCGCCGCGAAAGCAATGGCATCGCTGAAGTCACCAGTGCCAACTTGGCTGCCGTTGAGTCCTATGAGCCAGGCTCAGTGGCCAAGGTTTTCAGCATCGCCGCCACCATTGATACTGGCGTCGGTACTCCTGAGAGCGTGTACGAAGTTCCTGGCGTATACATCTTCGACCCAGATACCGACTTTGCAAAGACGATTTATGATGCGTACCCGCATGAGTTGGAGCCGATGTCTTTGCGTGACATCATCGTCCATTCGTCAAATATCGGGACTCTCATGGCGGCGAGCGAAGTTGGTTCGCCTAAATTGCACGATTATTTATCGGAGTTCGGGTTCGGACATCAGACGGGTCTTGAATTCCCTGGAGAGAGTGCTGGTGTCTTAAAGGAAGCGAAGAATTGGCGCGGCTCGGAGAACGCCACCGTCTCCTATGGGTATGGCTTTTCCAGCACATCGTTACAACTTGCCGCAGCGGTGAATGTCGTTGCAAACCGGGGTGTGTATGTGTCGCCGAAGTTTGTGAAATCTACGATTGACGAAAAGGGCTCATTGTGGGAAACGCCGAGCGGTCAAACGCATCGCGTTATTTCAGAAGCTACTGCCTCAACAATGACAGATTTGTTAGCGGGAGTTGTCTGTGAAGGAACAGGAGTGCGCGCCCAAGTTGACGGGATTGCGGTTGCTGGAAAAACTGGAACCAGTCGCAAGATTCAGGCCAATGGGACCTACATCAGCGACAGCGGCCTGCGCTCATACTTTGCGACCTTCGTCGGTTTTCTTCCAGCCGCTGATCCTCAGGTCACAATTTTGGTCTCTATCGACGAGCCAGATCCTTCAAGCCGCGACCGATTCGGTGGAACGGCGGCAGCACCAGCGTTTGCAAAACTAGCGACAATGGCAATTCACGAACGCTCAATTGATCCGACGATTGGTGATAGCGGATGTCGGGTCACGAAATGACGCCGACAAAGATGAAGGTCGGCAAGATAGCAGAGATGTTTGCGGCATCGGACCTTCTGGTCGCTGCGGCTCTGCGCGATATTGAAGTGACTTCCATTACTCACGATTCACGACAAGCAGATAAAGGGTCATTGTTTTGTTGTGTGCCTGGCGATCGCTATGACGGGCATAGTTTTGCGGGTGATGCCGTTGCACGCGGCGCCAACGCACTGTTGGTTGATCACTTCTTGCCAGAAATTGATTCTGCCGTTGCACAAATCATTGTCAAAGATGTGCGCTCCTGCGTGGGGGCTGTTGCCGCCAAGGTTTATGGTGACCCCTCGCAACAACTTTCCGTCGTCGGAATTACAGGGACAAACGGTAAGACAACGACGGCCCATCTGTTGGCTTCAATTCTGCGTTCAGATCAGGTCAAGACAGAAATTCTTGGAACCCTTTCGGGGGCCTTCACGACCCCTGAAGCAGCAGATTTACAAAAGATGTTTGCCGATATGTTGGACGTTGGTGTGCGAGCCATAGCGATGGAGGTTTCATCTCATGCCCTGGCTCTCGGAAGAGTCAATGGCACGCATTTCTCGCAAACGGTATTCACTAATCTTGGAATTGATCATTTGGATTTCCATGGTACGCAAGAAGAGTATTTCCATGCGAAATTGCGTTTGTTTAACAGTGAGTTCAGCGGAACCGGAATTGTCAATGCCGATGATCCCTTCGGACAAAAAATCATTGAGCAAGCAGACATTTCGATGATTCCGTTTTCGATGCAAGATATTCATGACTTGGAAGTTTCGGCAGTTGAACATAGTTACACATGGCGAGAACATCGAATTGTGGTAGCAATTGGAGGATCAGTCAATGTCATGAACTCCATTGCAGCCGCAACGACGGCCAGTGAGATGGGTGTTACTCCTCAAGCGATTATTCAAGGTCTGCGCGAGTTGCCACCGATTAGTGGCAGGTTTGAGAAAGTTGAGGCTGGACAAGATTTCGTTGTGCTGGTTGATTTCGCTCATACGCCCGATGGTTTGGCTCAAGTACTGCGTTCGGTGCGCGAATCGACTCCGGGGGGACGGGTCATCGTTGTTTTTGGATGTGGCGGCGACCGTGACAAGATGAAACGTCCAATGATGGGCGAGATCGCCGTGTCTCTCGCTGATCACGTTGTGGTGACTTCGGATAATCCTCGGAGTGAGAACCCAGAGACCATTATCGCCTCCGTAGTCGCTGGTATTCCGGAACATTTGCGACACCGACTTGTTGCCACTGAGGTTGATCGACGACTTGCCATTCGAAGAGTGCTGCGGATGGCCGAGCCTGCGGATGTGGTCGTTATCGCCGGCAAGGGTCACGAGACGACGCAAACAATTGGCGCAGAGGTTCTACCATTTGATGATCGGCTAGTTGTGACAGAGATTTTGAGGGGTGTCGGATGATAGCGGTGATGATTGCGGCGATCACCGCTTTAATCTCTTCGCTTCTTGGGAGTCGGTTCCTGATTGGCTTTTTCAGAAATCGCGGTAAGGGTCAACCTATTCTCGGAAAAGAGGATCACGGACCCGACCATCATCAAAGCAAAGCCGGCACTCCAACGATGGGAGGTCTAGCCATCGTTGGGTCAGCGATGTTGGGTTGGATCATCGCTCACATTCGTGATGGGTTAGCGTTTTCTAATCAGGCCCTGATTATTTGGGCTGGCATCTTGGCTATGGCGGGGATGGGGTTGATTGACGATGTCATCAAAGTCAATAAGGGGCATAATCGCGGAATTTTTTGGAAGAAGAAGGGCTACATCACCTTTGGCCTAGCGTGCCTGATCACCTGGCTCTTGGTTGCGGTGGTTGATATTTCGGAAACGATTTCCTTGACACGCTTTGACTGGCCCGGATGGAGCATTCCATGGTGGCTGTGGGTTTTGTGGACAGCGCTCATGATGTGGGGCACGACCAACGCTGTCAATGTGACTGATGGGCTTGATGGTTTGGCTGGAGGGTCGGCACTGTTTGGGTTTTTGGCGTTCACAGTGATTGGCTATTGGTCTTTCAGAAATCCAGAAATTTACGGCGTGTTGAATCACGGCACCGTAAACCCGTTGGACTTGGCTGTTTTGTCTGCTGCCTTTGCTGGAGCATGTGGCGGCTTCCTGTGGTGGAACGCGGCTCCTGCAAAAATATTTATGGGCGATGTTGGAGCCCTCGGCATCGGCGCCGCTTTGGGATTGTTGGCAGTGGCAACCAATACACATTTTCTGCTCCCATTAATCTGCGGCGTGAATGTCATTGAAGCTGGTTCAGTGGCGATTCAAATGGCCGTATTTAAAGCCTCTGGGCGAACTCGGCGTTTCTTTCGTATGACGCCGATTCACCATCATTTCGAGTTGATTGGTTGGCCTGAGACGACTGTCATTATTAGGTTCTGGATCATCGGTGGAATCTGTGTTGCGGCGTCTCTCGCACTATTCATTGGTGACTTCACAAGAATAAGTGATGCGTTGCGATGAGCGACCAAGTACTTGTCTACGGAGTTGGGATCGCCGGTATGGCGACTATTCGTGCCCTGATGCAACGTGGGATTGATTTCATCGCCGTTGATGATCACCTGAGTGAAACGCAACGGCGAGCCCTGGCAGATATTGACGTTGCAGCGATTGAGTCGCCCGACGATGATCTCTTGAAAAAACTCATTGCGAATAGTGCGTTTGTGGCACCAGCTCCTGGCATTGCCGAACATCATCGTGTGATCATTGAGTCGTTGCGCCAGGGTAAAGAAATGAAGACCGAGTTAGACCTTGCTTACGACTGGGAATCGGGACGCAGCGGCGGTGCTCGCCCGATTGTGACGGTGACCGGAACCGATGGCAAAACGTCAACCGTGTTGTTAACGCAAGCCATGCTGGCGGCATCAGGTCGTCGACCAATTGCTTGTGGCAATACGGAGATTCCCATGGTCGAGGCCTTGGACATGGATGTTGATACCTTCGTCGTTGAAGCCACAAGTTTTCGTTTGGCCTTTGTGGAATCATTTCGTTCGCAGGCTTCAGCATGGTTGAACCTGGCTCCGGATCATCTTGACTGGCACACCTCAATGGAGACCTATGAGGCGGCGAAGGCTCGTCTGTGGAGAAATCTGAGCGCAACGGACACAGCGATCGGTTTCGCTGGCGATGCGACTGTGATGCGCCATTTGCGCAATGTGCAGGCCCGTCAGATAGTCGTCGCTGAGCAGTCTGGGGACGGCGACTACTTCTGTCGTGAGGGAAAACTTTGTGGACCTTTCGGAGAGATCACTGATACTGCTGCTATGTATCGCTCGTTGCCGCATGATATTTCCAATGCCCTGGTCGCATCTGCGCTCTGTCATGAAACTGGATTGGGAGAACTCGCTGCGATGAAAGCAGTTCTGCAGACTTTTGTCGCCCCTCATCATCGCATTGAGTTCGTGGCACAAGCACAGGGAGTGTCCTGGTTTGATGATTCAAAAGCTACGACTCCACACGCAGCGTTAACCGCTTTGCGTGGATTTGAGTCGGTCGTTTTGATTGCTGGTGGACGCAATAAAGGGCTCGACCTTTCGGCGATGGCGCGTGAACCCAAGCGAATGAAGGGTGTCGTGGCAATCGGTGAATCGGCGGACCTCATCGCTCAGGCTTTCCACGGTGTATGCCCAGTCGTGTTTGCTGACTCGATGGACGCAGCGGTATCAGCAGCGCTCTCTCTGGCGGCCGAAGGTGACACTGTGCTGCTGTCTCCAGGATGCACGAGTTTGGATTGGTACGGCGGGTACGCCGAACGCGGTGATGATTTTGTTCGCTGTCTCAAAGAAGCCCTTGAATCAAATGTTCTACGAACTCAAAGCAATGGAGTGACATCATGACAGTTGCAATTCAACGCCAATCTCGAAAGCCCAAAGATATGTCGGATCGACGGCGGGCGGCCTTTGAACGGGCCCAATCAGCACGTACCCAAGGCGCTAAGCCTCGCTCGCGTTATCGAGAGAAAATTGGTAGTGGACCGAAACCTTTGGGCTTCTACATGATTGCTGCAATCACTTTTATTCTCGTCGCGTTTGGTTTGGTGATGGTCTTATCGGCATCGTCAATTTATTCATTTAATAAAGAAGGAACACCGTGGGAATACTTCTCGCGCCAGGTCCTCTTCACTGTCGTGGGTATAGCGGGGATGGTGACAGCTATAACTTTTCCACTCACATGGTTTCAAAAACACACGAAGCGATTCCCGTCGCTCACATTTGCTTCAATCTTGCCTGTGTTCGGTGTGGGTCTGATGTTTCTTGCTTTCCTCCCTGGTATCGGCACCGAAGTCAACGGTGCTCGGGCGTGGTTGCAGATTGGCCCTCAAACATTCCAGCCATCTGAACTCATGAAACTGTTCATCATTATTTATGGCGCCGACCTTTTGTCGAGGCGCGAGTCAGAAATGGGAAACCTTCGTCGTACTATGCGTCCGTTTTTAAAAATCGTGGGTTTAGCCGCTGGATTGGCTTTGGTTCAAAGCGACATCGGTTCTTGCGTCGTGATGATTGGGATAGCCGCGGCGGTTCTTTTCTTGGCCGGCGCTCCCTTGCGGCCGATGGTGGGTCTAGCCGCCATAGCAACACCTTTGGCGTTTTTGTTTATTCGCAGTAGCCCGGACAAACTTCAGCGTTTTACTTCTTTTTTGGATATCTATGGAACCCGAGACGATAAGAGTTATCAGGTTTACCAGTCCTGGATCAGCCTTTCAAATGGTGGCTTAACAGGTACTGGCATCGGTACGGGCTCGGGTAAGTGGGGCTATGTGCCTTTGTCGCACAGTGACTTCATATTCGCCGTTCTCGCAGAAGAAATGGGCTTGCTGGGAGTCGTTGGACTCATTACCCTCTTCGCCTTCCTGATCTATTTCGGTCTTCAGGTGGCTCTTTCATGTCGATACCGTTTCGGTCTGTTGCTCGCTGGCGGTATCGCCTCTTGGTTCCTGCTGCAGTTAGTGATCAACGTAGGTGGGGTGGTTGGCCTCCTGCCGGTGACAGGACTGACCTTGCCATTCATCTCTTTTGGTGGGACATCACTTATTGTTTCAATGGTGGCTTGTGGACTTTTGATGAACGTAGCCCGCAGTCCGAGATGACTTGTTTCGTCGTCATCGGCGGCGGTGGCACCTCCGGTCATGTTTTGCCCGCGATTGCTATCGCTGAAGCTCTCGTCGATTCTGGGAATGAGATCAGTGAAATTTTTTATACTGGAAGCCAGCGAGGAATAGAAACACGTTTGATTCCACCTACAGGCATGGGATACAAGTTTTTCCAAGTGACAGGATTTCAGAGAAGTTTTTCTCTTACCGCATCAAAGAGCAACTTGCTCTTTGTGCCGCGGATGCTGAGAGCGCGCCATCAAGCAATTCGCCTTTTGCGATCCATGAGACCCAAGGTCGTTGTCAGCGTCGGCGGGTATGCCAGTTTGCCGGCAGTTTTGGCTGCCAAGAAGTTGGGCATCCCCATTGTTGTGGTGAGTTATGACCGAACACCGGGGAGGTCAAGCGCCCTGACGGCACGTTTCGCTCAAAAGACTGCTGTGGCTTTTCCAGACTCGCAACTCCCGCGTGCCGTGATGACTGGCGCTCCTGTGCGGCGGGTGGTGCGCTCCGTTGATCGAGAACAAGACCGTGCGACTGCACGCCAGCGACTAGGGATTGATGAGG
>WLTJ01000030.1 GCA_009705435.1 Actinomycetota bacterium
ACCTCAGCGGCCATCATCGCGGGGAAATGCGTATTAGCACGGGGCACCTGGGGAAAAATCGACGCATCACACACCCGTAACCCAGTAACCCCGATGACTCGACCAAAGCAATCCACCACAGATAACTCCGAGCCAGGATCTCCCATGGCACATGTTCCTGAGGCATGGACGTAATCACCTGTGTACGCCCGCAACCATTCACCAACCGCATCGGGAGATTGATCAAGGGCTTCCACCGGCGTACCGAGATCATCAATGAACACCCCGTTAGACATATCTTTAAGCGGGGAAGATTGAAGAAGTTGACGCGCCACATTGACACCGACTTTCAAGGCTTCTACATCCTGCTCATCTGACAACATCTGGAAATCAACGATCGGATCATCCGTTGGATCCTGCGATGCCAATGTCACCCGACCGCGAGATTTCGGGTGCATTAAAGCCACGGCCAACTGACCAAATCCATTAGCCCCCTCACCGAAATGGTCAAGCGCGAGAATCTGTAGATCCGCAGGTTCAAAACCAGAACTCAATCGGGCCAGAGTGGTGGCTGCAACCGAATCTGTGGGGCAGGATTCGCGTAGCGCCAAAGTCAACGGTGCCGAGGCATGATCTTGCAGTCCCTGGCCGATCGCAGGACGTTCAATCTTGCTGCGTAACAAGATGGCAGGACTGTGAATAGCACCCGCACAAATCACTGTCTCTTTCGACTCAATCAAGGTCCCATCCGCCAAAATCACGCCAACCGCATGTGTGCCTTGCATCGCCACACGATCAACCAAGGTGTCGCAAAGAATACGTACATGATTTCGTTCACGGGCACGTTCCAAATAAACATCCGAGGCTGTCACTCGACGACCGTCTGTTGAGCGGGTCAACATCACCGGACCTACATCACGTCCAACGCCACCTAATGGAAATGGGCCGCGATGCCACGTCCACCCTTCAAGGCGACACGCTTCAAACAGCGCCGATCCAACCCGCGTCGGGCTTCCTGGATCGGCCTTTGTCAAAGGAATGTCAATGCGCCGAAAATACGGTTCAACATCGCGCCACGACCATCCCTGACAGCCAAAATCACTTTCCCATGCGTCATAGTCTTCAACTTCGCCCCATAAGCCAATCATTGCGTTGACCGCCGATGAGCCTCCGATACCTCGCCCGCGTGCGTATGGGCGTCGCGCTTGGCCCGCAACACGTTGTGCCTCAACCCCCGACCAAACCCGACCAGGCTCACTCATTGCAGCAAAAAAGGACGGACCAGAAATGCCACTTGGCGCAGCCCCGAACCGCAGATCAGGTCCAGCCTCAATCACAAGAACTGATCGACCAGATTGCGAGAGTCGATCGGCCAACACACATCCAGCAGACCCTGCACCCACCACGATGACATCGGGACGCTGCAAGTTGTTCATGGTTTACTGTGATTCGTCCGAACTCAAGCCGCGAAGAGTGGATGCAGGCAACCCGACCAGATGGGCTGAGTCGTTATAGCGAATCACACGCCAGCGCCCCGGCGTCACCAACAACAATTCTGTGATTGAGGTATTGACCGTATAAATCTCGAATACTCCAGTACCTGCAGCGCGCATTGACTGACGCAAGGCCGTGTCAACAACCCCGCCATGGCAAAAGATCACTGCGGTACCGTCACCTAAGCGATCCACAAGTGAGCGAACGGCAGAACCGATGCGAAATTGAAATTCGGCAATCGTTTCCCCACCTGGAAAGGTCATTCCATATGGATCGTTCTCCCAATCGGGATCTCCGAATCGAGCCGTAAAGTCCGTGTACAAAAGTCCATCGCATTGTGGACCTGGATCGTGTTCACCAAATTCGCTGATGACTTCAACGGGTTCAGTACCGAAAGCTGGAGCGACGATTGCTGCAGTCTCTCGTGCACGCGGATAGGCACTGGAAATCACCATGTCGGGAGAAAAGTTCTCGACACCGCTCCATCGCTCAAATAGTTGTTGCGACTGCTGGCGACCGAGATCTGAAAGTCCGATACATGAACGTGGTCCACCGATCACACGATTCACTGACACTTGCGATTCACCGTGGCGGACAAAAATTAAGCGCGCCATGATCTCTTAGGCTAATTTCTCGACGAACGCTTCAAGTTGTCGCAGATTGCGACATTCGTAGGCACCATCGGTATGACCTGCGTACTCTCCCACGATTGAGTCACCAGTGTTCCAATATGACTTAGGTTCCGGATTCAACCAATACACCTGACGCGCTTTCTTGCGCACCTCTTGAACTACCCATGCTTGTGAAGCGTGATAGTTATTGCGTGCATCACCCAAGAAAAGCACCGTTGTTTTTGGCCCAATACTTTTTCCGTAACGATCCCAGAAAACTTCGAAGGCGTGACCGTAATCGCTGTGACCGTCAACCCACACCACGTCGGCTTCGGTATTGACACGATGAATTGCTTCGCTGATATCTTCGGTGCCTTTGAAATACTCGGTGACTTCATCAATCCCATCAATGAACACGAAGGAACGAACTTTAGAAAACTGGTTCTGCATGGCATACACCAACATCAAAGTGAATCGAGCAAAAGCGGCAACGCTGCCTGAAATGTCAGCCACAACCATCAGTTCTGGTTTTGATGGCCGTGGTTGCTTGAACTTTGGCTCGGCAGGAATACCACCGTAAGACAACGAGTGGCGCACAGTATTGCGAAAATCTAAGGGTCCCTTGCGACCATGACGACGCTTACGTGCCAAACGCGCAGCCAATTTACGTGTCAGTGGGTATAAGGACTTTTTCAGCAACTGCATTTCGTCGCGGCTGGCATGCATGAACTCAACATCTTCTGGCAATGGCTTACGCAATGTTTTCGCCATTGCTTCAGCACCCCGGTCAGCCACAAGACGGCGACGAATCTCGGCTTCAATTTCTTTTTTGAAGGAATCGATTCGGCTTTCGTATTCATCTTTTTCGAGGCGTTCCTCAAGAGCCGTCAGATCACTACCAGTTTCCTGTTTGCTGGCCTCCATGAGTTTTTGCAACATGTTGTCCAGATCAAGATTTCTCAGGGTGCGGTACAAGTAATACGTGCCTCCGACCGGACGACCTGGCTCCATCCCAGCAAAGCGTTGCACTGATTGTTTAGCTAAGGCACGCATCATGGCCTGGTCGCCATTCATCAAGGCTTTCATGAGCATCTGCGCTATTTCCTCGGGCGTCAGGCTGTCCATCCCGCCGGAAGACCCTTTGCCTTCGCCTTGTTGCATTTGCTCTTGCATTTCGCGCCACATCTGCTCGAGTTCGTCCTCTGAACCCTCAACGATTTTGTACTCTGGCCCACGCAACGAGAAGTACACCTCAAAGACAGTTTCAAATGAACGCCAATGGGCGCTGTTCTTGACCATCGTGGCACCCAACGCATACTTGAATGCGTCACGATCTTCAAGAGGAATGTGTCGCACCGCCTCCATGGCGTCGAGGTTCTCCGTTAGCGAGACGGGAAGCCCTGCATTGCGGAGTTCCTGGACAAATCCAGAGAGTAGGTCGATCACGTTATGGACTCCAGTTTTCCTGGTTAAACCAGGTCGACGGAAAGTTCCTTGGAAGCCTTGGCGATATCAGACTGATACTTCAACAAAACATGCAAAGTCTCTTTGGCAGTCTGAGCATCAATCGAGTCAATGTTCAGCAGCATCATGGTGCGCGCCCAGTCCAATGTTTCGCTGACGCTCGGTGACTTTTTAAGATCCAACAAGCGAATACTGCGAACGATACGCGCCACCTGATCAGCCAAATGCTCAGTGATGTCGGGAACTTTAGCCAACACGATTTCCTTCTCGCGCTCAAGCGATGGGTAATCAACATGCAAGTACAGACAACGGCGCTTGAGAGCTTCCGAAAGCTCGCGAGTGTTATTTGATGTGAGAAAAACCATCGGGATCTGAGTGGCTGTGATTGTTCCCAGTTCGGGAATCGAGACTTGATACTCCGAGAGAATTTCTAACAACAGAGCTTCGGTTTCAACTTCCACTCGGTCTACTTCGTCAATCAGTAGGACGACCGGGTCTGGAGCACTAATTGCCTCTAAAAGGGGTCGAGTCAACAAGAACTCTTTGCTGAAAATATCGTCATGGACTTCATTCCACGAATCACTGTTGCGGTCGGCTTGAATGCGCAACAACTGCTTCTTGTAGTTCCATTCATACAAGGCCTTTGATTCATCAAGACCTTCGTAACACTGCAGACGAATGAGTCGGGCCCCCAACATGTCTGCCACGCTCTTGGCAAGTTGGGTCTTACCCGTACCAGCAGGGCCTTCAACCAAAATTGGCTTGGCCAGGCGGTCAGCCAAAAATGCGACTCCGGCGATGCCATCATCCGCCAAATAATTGACGTTGCGCAAGCCATCACGCACTTGTTGGACTGACGAAAAACGGTGTTCCATGCCTTTTATCCTACAAGTTCACGACCATTCACAAGAATTGAGACCCCTCAATAGAGCCAGCGGAGTGAACTGAGGACCTACTGTGTACATCAATGAGTTCTGCTAACGCCGATCCGCAGCCCGCACCCGAACCATTAGCGGACGCTGCAGGCTCACAGTTACTGCGTAGCAACGCAATTGTGGCGCTTGGCACAGGTCTCTCGCGTCTGACTGGAATGCTGCGCATCATCGTCTTTGGTGTTGTCATTGGACAAACCGCTTTGGCCGATGTCTACGACGGTGCCAACAACTCCCCTAACGCTGTGTATGAATTGTTACTCGGCGGGGTTTTATCAGCCACCTTGGTTCCCATGTTTACCCGCATGCTTGAAAATGATGACCGCGAATCTGCTGAGGCCGTTGTCGGCACCTCAGTGATTCTCTTGGCTTTCATCACCGCAATTTCCGTTCTTTGTGCTCCTTTTATATTTCGACTCTTTTCCTTGAACCCTGCCGACGGAATTGATGTCGACCAATTCCGTACGGTTGGCACGGCGCTCACTCGAATCTTTTTGCTGCAGATTTTTTTCTACGGTCTTTCAGCGGTCTTAGGATCTTTACTCAATGCACAGCGGCGATTCTTTGCAGCTGCATGGTCACCTGTGCTGGCAAATATTGTGATCATTTGCACATTGCTCTATGTCCCGATTTTGTTGCATCACCCTGGGCAAGAAATTGCACTATCGGAGGTCTTACTGAGACCATCCTTCAAGTGGCTACTCGGTATCGGGGCAACTGGCGGTATCGCTCTTCAGGCTCTCATCTTGTTGCCTGCGATCCGTCGCTCAGGGCTCAATCTTCGCTTTCGCTTTCGACCTCAACATCCCGCCGTGAAGCGTCTTATTTCGTTATCAGCGTGGACATTCGGTTATGTATTAGCAAATCAAATCACCATCATCGTTGTTAAAAATCTTGCTAGACCCGGTAGCGGTGGACAGGATGCGTTTACTAAGGCGACCACCTTTTTCTATTTCCCTCATGGCCTTTTGGCAATGAGTATCGCCACCACATTCATCCCAGAAATGGCACGCGCCGTAGCCCGTCGCGATCAACGGGCTTTTGTTGAGCGCACAACGCTCGGTCTGCGCCTCGTCGGACTCTTGACCTTGCCAGCAGCTTTCGGATTCTTGGTGATGTCGAGACCCATCATTGGGGCTCTTTTGCAACACGGAAAATTCACCGCCGCAAACGCGGATCTTACGGCGCGTGCCCTTGCTGGACTATCACTAGGTCTCGTCGGCTACTCAATTTATCTCTTTGCCTTGCGTGGCTTCTACGCTCACCAAGATACGCGCACACCATTTCTCATCAATGTCGTGCAAAACATCATCAACATCATTCTGGCTTTTGCCCTCGTCTCAAAGTATGACGTCCTCGGTCTCGGTATTGCGTTCGCTGTTTCGTACCTTGTCGGAGCTGTCATTGCTCTATTCACTCTGCAGATCAAAGTGAGAACTTTCCCCGCCGTGAGTCTGCTCATGGATTTACTGCGGATGTTCTCGGCTGCAATAGTGATGGGGATCGTGCTGTGGTTCATCATCAAACCAGTGGGTGCGAATAGCGGTCTCGGAGCACTCCTGCGCATCGCTTTTGGAACAGTCAGTGGAGCGGTTATTTACTTCGGTGCGCTGACCTTACTCAAAGTTCCTGAGGCAAGTTATTGGCGCACACTAAACCGCGGCTTGTTTCCACTGCGTCCTACGCCGCCGAGCGATGATCTAACTCGGCAGGATGACTAACCCGTCACGGTGAATGACCAATTGCGGAAAACCATCATCTAGATCTGCTGTTCGTCGTCCCGCTGCAACTAGGACTTGTTGCAAAGACATCAGGGAACTACCGCGGGCAATAATTCCTCCGTCGGAATCTGTCACTTCAACTGTGTCCCCCGCTTCAAAATCACCAGACGCGTTAACAACACCTGCAGGTAATAAAGACACTGCTTGGCGACGTAAGGCAAGAGCGGCACCCGCATCAACAACTACTCGCCCGCGCACCTCACTAGCGAACGCGACCCATAGTTGACGCGAGGACAAATGACGATCAGAGCCGTGGAAGGTTGTGCCGATCATTGAAGTCCCAGCGATTGACCCAGCCACAATCTTATTCAGGACAGATTCGATCTGAGCTTGGGCGATGACAGCACGCACACCAGACCAAGAAGCAATACGAGCTGCCGACAATTTTGAAGCCATCCCGCCGCTACCACGATTCGAACTCGAAGAACCCGCATCGACGCTCATCAATGGGTCGCCCTCGAAGACATCAGTGATCAGTGTGGCTTGTGCATCAGAGCGGGGATCAGCGGTGTATAAACCGTCAGTATCAGTTAACAAAATCAAGATATCTGCTTTGAGTAAATGAGAGAGCAACGCTGCAATGTGGTCGTTGTCGCCGAAACGAATCTCATCATTAGCAATCGCATCATTTTCATTGACCACTGGAATACATCCCAACTCAAGCAAACGCTCAAGGGTGTCCCGCGCGTGAAGATATTGAGATCGGTCAACAAAATCATGGGGCACCAATAAAACTTGGGCAGCAACTAATGAGTGGCTGGAGAACTCGGCGTTGTAGACCTCCATCAAACGACTTTGTCCGGCTGCTGCCAAAGCTTGCAGGGTTCGCATATCGGTCGGACGTTGCGTCAGTCCCAATGCTGATACGCCTGCTGAGACGGCCCCTGAGGTCACGAGCACAACCTCGTGTCCATCGGCCCGCAACTCTGCAATTTGTCGACAGATGCTGGCGATCATCAGGCGATCGATGACACCAACATTGTCGGTAAGCGAGGATGTCCCAATCTTGGCTACGACGCGCATCTCAGATGTCCGGCGCGTAGTCGAAGGAGAAATCACCGATCCACACCACATCACCTGCGACAGCTCCGGCACGCGATAAGAGACGTGGTACGCCCAACTTTTTGAGCCGTTCCTCGATGTAGGTCATCGCCTCAGGAGTCGTGACATCGTTGAGGTGCACGGCGCGTTCGGCCTTGCGACCGTGGACGCGAAATCCGCCACCGGCAGCTATTTTTTCCACCCACGAGCCGTCGGACTCAGGCTTGAGAATGACGCGACCTTCAAGTACAGGCAAATCGGCTCGCGCCGAGTGCACCAAACTTGCGAGGCGACCAACCAACTCACGTAAACCTTGATTGGTGATGGCCGAAATCAGCATCCCTTCCCATTCATCAACCATGGCAACAGTCGCTGAGTCAGTCTTCGTGCCGACGATGACTCGCGGGCGTTCAAGAAGACGGGGATCATATGATTCCAATTCGCGCAACAAAACATTTAGTTGATCCTCTGGTGATGTGTCATCAACTGGGGCTAAGTCAATCAAAATACACAACACCCGCGCCCGCTCAACGTGGCGCAAGAATCGGTGACCGAGTCCCTTTCCCTCCGCTGCACCTTCAATCAGACCTGGAATATCGGCCACGATAAATTCAGTGACATTGTCAATCCGTACGACTCCCAAGTTTGGTTCAAGAGTTGTAAATGGATACGCCGCGATTTTCGGTTTAGCCGCAGAAATGACGCTGATCAATGTGCTTTTTCCAGCGTTGGGAAAACCAACTAAAGCCACATCGGCGATGAGTTTAAGTTCGAGTTTCAGCCACCGTTCAACGCCGCTTTCACCTTGCTCGGCAAAGTTCGGAGCGCGCCGACGGTTCGCCATGAAACGTGCATTGCCGCGTCCCCCGCGACCACCGTGAGCAGCCAACCAACGATCTCCATGATGAGTGAGGTCGGCAAGAATTTCTCCCGAGTACATATCCTTGATCAAGGTGCCTTCAGGAACCCTGACTTCCATGACATCACCGCGCTTACCGTGAAGGTCTTTACCTTTTCCGTGGACGCCGTTGCCGGCAATACGGTGGGGATGATCACGAAAAGCTAAGAGGGAGGCCACGTTGCGGTCTGCGACCATCCACACATCGCCGCCTTGGCCACCATCGCCCCCGTTTGGGCCACCCATGGCCTCAGGACCCTCGCGACGAAAAGACACACAGCCTGCTCCGCCGTCACCGGCCCGCACATTTAGTTGGCATTCATCAACGAACTGGCTCATTGCGACCTCTCACTATGAACTTCTACGATACCTCCGTCAGCACCCACACCCCCGACGTATTGTTGTGGAGTGAGCGACGATCCATTGACATCACCTAACGACAGCCCTCATACGGATCCAGATATGCAGGAACGGGCCGAACGCTGGGCCAGCACGATGGCCGGCTCAGACTCTGGATCTGGGGTGACCTTGGCCCATGCCGACTCGTGGGCAGGTACGGGCTCAGCCCAACATCGCTCCCGCTCCGAACGAGAAGAGGCCGAGGATTCAACTCTCAGTCGCTTGGCGACGCGTTCATTTGCTGCTGGTAATCGGGCCATTGCCGAACAAGCCGATCCATTTCGCACATGTTTTGAACGCGATCGAGATCGTATTCTGCATGCTCCAGCGTTTCGCCGACTGGCAGGCAAAACACAAGTATTCGTCTTCCCCGATGATCACCAACGGACGCGCCTCACACATGCCATCGAAGTTGCTCAGGTGGCCGCCTCTGTTGCTCGCCCACTCGGACTCAATGTCACGCTGACTGAAGCCATCGCCCTCGGCCATGATTGCGGTCATGGACCCGGCGGCCATGCCAGCGAGGATGCATTAGCACCATACATTGACGGCGGCTTTGATCATGCGGTGTGGGGTGCAGACGTGACCCTCGTACCACTCAATCTGTGCATCGAGACTCTCAACGGAATCCGCAACCATTCGTGGAGTCGCCCTGCGCCAGCAACTCCTGAAGGTGAAGTAGTCAGTTGGGCTGATCGCATTGCTTATGTGTGTCATGACTTTGAAGATGCAGTCGATGCTGGCATCGTCACCCCCGATCAATTACCACCTTTAGTGAAATCACGTTGCGGTACGACTCGTTCGCAGCAACTCGGCACCTTCATTACCTCAATGGTGCAGGCCGCGATGAAGACTGGACGCATCGGCATGGAGCCAGATATTGCCGAAGCTCTCGCTGCTTTTCGCAAGTTCAATTACGAAGAGGTGTATCTGCGACCCGAAAGTCGTCACCAAGCAGATCAAGTCATCGCACTCTTACGTGCCCTCGTGGAGTTCTACACCGTTTCGCCAGACCATCTCCCCGAAGACTTGCGTTTCACAAGTGGTTCATCCCAAGCCCAGCACTCCGCCGTGGCATATGTGGCTGGGATGACTGACCGTTTCGCATGCCGTCAAGGAGCGGTGCTTCTTGGATGGAGCGAGGATCGCCTCCCGCAAGGCATTGACGTCTGACATGTCCTGAGATACAAAATGACCGCCCGAAGGCGGCCATTTAAAAATACCAAATATGAAAAGACCTATTCGGCTGGAACCACATCAATCACTCGGCGACCTTTACGGCTACCGAACTGAACTGTTCCATCGACTAAAGCGAACAATGTGTCATCGCCGCCACGGCCGACATTTTTACCTGCATGGAAAGTGGTGCCACGCTGGCGGATCAAAATCGTTCCAGCAGTAATTGACGTTCCACCGAAAGATTTTACGCCGAGGCGTTGTGCGTTTGAGTCACGGCCGTTCCTTGTAGAGCCGCCGCCTTTAGTCTTGGACATGTGTCAGCCTTTCACGATTGAGGTGATCTCGACCACCTGATAGTGCTGGCGGTGACCATAACGACGGCGCTGATTAGTGCGGCGCTTATAGACAAAGCCGTTGATTTTAGGACCAGAAGCCGAGCCGACAATGCGACCCGAAACTTTCGATCCGGCGAGTTGGGTAGGTGTGGCGAGAACGGTACTGCCGTCGACGACCAGCACTGGCGTGAAGTCCACCTCGGCACCCTGTTCGAGGCCGAGAAGTTCTACATGCACTTGCTGGCCCTCGGCCACTCGGACCTGTTTGCCACCGGTTGCGATCACTGCGTACATAGCGAATTGCGACTCTACCTGCAATAATGACCCAATAACAACGCCACCGTCGGGAGTCGTCATCAGTTCAGCAAATCGTGGTTGACTTGAATCCCGCGACCCTCACAATTAGGGCACTGATCAGCGAAATTGGTGAGCAATCCCTCGCCGATCCGCTTGCGAGTCATTTCCACCAGACCGAGTTCAGAAATGTCGAAAACCTGAGTTCTGGTCTTATCGCGAGACAGAGCAGACTTGAAGGCATCGACCACCTTGCGACGGTTTTCCTTGATCTCCATGTCAATGAAGTCAATGACGATGATGCCGCCAATATCGCGTAACCGCAGTTGATGGGCGACCTCCTCGGCTGCCTCAAGGTTGTTGGCGAATACAGTGGCCTCCAGGTTCGAGGTACCCACATTGCGACCCGTATTGACGTCAATGACAGTGAGGGCTTCGGTGTGCTCGATAATCAATGATCCACCAGAGGGCAACCAAACTTTGCGATCCAGGGCTTTGTGGATCTGCTCATGCACATG
>WLTJ01000031.1 GCA_009705435.1 Actinomycetota bacterium
CACTTCCAACTGCGCCACAGTCACAGGTAACGAACCAGGACCCATAACTTTGACAACTCTTGGAATGCTCTGCGTACCAAAAGCCAAAGCGGCGATACCTGCGGGACCATTCACGCGGAATATTTCACGCACTCCGAGTTCACGGGCCACGCAAATAACCACGGGATCGACGGCGCCGTGTGCACCTGGCTGTGGCGGGACAACGACCGCAATCTTTTGTACACCAGCGACCACCGCAGGCGTCGCGAGTTGAGCCAAGACACTTGGATAACTAGCTTTGCCGCTCGGGCAAAACAAACCCGCTGAGGCAATAGCCGAGACTCTTTCTCCGACCGTCAATCCTGGATCGCTCTCAAAACTCCAGTTACCAAGACGACTCAATAACTCGTCATTAAAACGACGGATGTGATCAACCATGTCAGTGATCGCCACTTTCAAAGCGGTGTCAATCTTTGTGGGCGCCGACTCCCACTCATCGTCAGAAACGCGCAGACCTGATGGCTCCACCGATATTTTGTCGAATTTGGCTAAGGCATCACATACTGCGGCGTCACCACGTTCGCGAACATCAATCACAAGATCCGAAATTTGCTGCCGCAATTCAGGCGAGATCACCTCATTTAAGTCACGGTCAACTAAAGCCAGTCGTTGAGCCGCATCCATCTTGGACCATGTCAAATTGCGCAATACCGACTGTCGAGACATCGCTATCTACAGTACCCGCCCCGATACAGCGAGAGGAGATCGTTTAACGAGCCCACAGCTCAGTCGTCCAACTTTAAGGCAGAAATGAAAACGTCCCCAGGCACCTCAACGCGCCCAATCGCCTTCATCTTCTTCTTGCCTTCCTTCTGCTTGTCAAGCAATTTGCGCTTACGCGAAATATCGCCTCCGTAACACTTGGCAAGAACATCTTTACGCTTGGCCTTCACGGTCTCGCGAGCAATGACCTTGCCCCCGATTGCAGCCTGAATCGGCACATCAAACATCTGCCGCGGAATGAGTTCCTTCAACTTTTCACACATCCGCTGACCGTAATGAAAGGCTTTATCGCGATGCACAATCATTGAAAACGCATCGGCCACGATTCCATTGAGCACGATGTCCACTTTGGCTAAGTTGCTGCGCTGATAACCAGCCAGTTCATAGTCCAAACTGGCGTAACCCTGCGAGCGACTCTTCATCTGATCAAAGAAGTCAACGACGACTTCAGCAAGGGGAATGACATAGTGCAATTCAACGCGCTCGGGCGAGAGATATTCCAACTTTGACATATCACCGCGACGCGACTGACAGAGTTCCATCAATGTTCCGGTGTATTCCTTCGGGGTGATGATGCTCACTCGGAAATACGGCTCTTCGATGTAGTCAATGTTTTGCGGGGCTGGAAGGTCGGCAGGATTGTCCACTTTTTCAACCTCGCCATTGGTCTTCATCACCCGATATTCAACGCTCGGAGCGGTAGCAATGAGAGCTAAAGCGAATTCACGCTCAAGACGTTCCTTAACGATCTCCATATGTAGAAGCCCAAGGAATCCGCACCGAAATCCGAAGCCCAGGGCGCCCGACGATTCGGGTTCGTAGGTCACGCTGGCGTCATTGAGTTTCAGTTTTTCCAAACTCTCGCGCAAGTTTTCAAAGTCATCACCATCAATCGGATACAGACCGCAAAAAACCATCGGCTTTGGATCGCTGTAACCCGGCAATGGTTCGGTCGCAGCCTTACCAAAGATGGTCACGGTCTCACCCGAGCGGGCTTGCGCGACATCTTTAATTCCCGCAATCAGATATCCCACTTCACCTGGTCCCAATTCCGCAACCGGTGTCGGTACTGGACGACGAACACCGATCTCAATGGCTTCCAACTGTGAACCCGCTTGCATGAATTGCACCCGCGCCCCAGTCGTGAGGCGCCCATTCATCACTCGAATCGAAGACACCACACCGCGATACTGGTCATACTGGCTGTCAAAAATGAGGGCCTGCAAGGCCGCTTCGGGATCCCCTGAGGGCGCTGGGATGCGTTCGCAAACAGCGTCGAGAAGTTCAGGAACTCCCAACCCAGTCTTCGCTGAGATACGCAAAATATCTGAAGCCTTGATGCCCAATACATTTTCAATTTCTTGGGCGTAACGATCAGGATCAGCGGCCGGAAGGTCAATCTTGTTGAGAACAGCCACGATCTCCAGATCGTTTTCCAGCGCCAAATAACAGTTCGCCAAAGTTTGAGCCTCAATACCTTGGGCGGCATCCACCACCAGGACGACCCCTTCGCAGGCGGCTAGAGAACGGCTGACCTCATAACCGAAGTCCACGTGACCAGGGGTGTCAATGAGGTGCAGGGTGTGCCCATTCCAATCCACACGCACGTTTTGAGCCTTGATGGTGATGCCCCGCTCTCGCTCAAGATCCATCGAATCGAGGTACTGAGCGCGCATGTCACGCACTTCTACGGCGTGGGTAATCTCCAAAATTCGGTCTGAAAGAGTGGATTTACCATGATCAATATGGGCAATGATCGAGAAGTTTCTAATGCGGGAGATGTCCATGGGGGGTTTTGAGGGCGATTCGACCCCAGAAAAAGGAGTGAAGGCGCACTTCAGAGACTATCGTTTCAGGGAACCTAAGAGGGTCAACAGCCGTGGTGAGATACGCCTGGCGCTGGTAACCTCCTAGGACTGTTTCAATCGCATATGAGGTCCCCGTGGCAAATATTAAAAGTCAAAAGAAGCGAATTCTTACGAACGCCAAGAGCGCTGAGCGCAACAAGGCTATGAAGAGTGAGTTGAAGACCCGCGTCAAGACTGCACGGGCGACCCTCGGAACCGAGGCAAACGCTGAAGATGTTCGTCTTGCCGTGAAGCGCATTGACATGGCTGCTGCCAAAGGCATCATTCACAAGAACACGGCCGCTCGTCGTAAGAGCCGCCTGATGAAGCACGTCAACGTCGCTGGCTGACAACTCCGTTCAACTTTGCCAATCTGGCAATCAGAACGTCCATCACAACATCTTCTTCAAGCCCGGTCGAGCCGCGCAGATCCAAATCAGCCGCGGCAAGTAATTCAAAGGCTCGCCTGACTCCGGCCCCAGTTAATGATCGAAAAGTCCTCAGTGCTTTTTCCGCCGCAAAGCCCTTCGCTCCCAAGAGCACTTCGGCCTCAGCCAGGGTCGGGACATCAGCAACATCAAGTTTCGCCAAACGTGAATAATGGCCATGTAACTGGGCCATGATTTGTAGCGGGTGACGCTCCCCCGCATTCATCAAACGGCGCGCCGCGAGAAGTGCTTTGGCGGCATTGCCTGAATCAATCCCATCAGTTAAATCCCATGGCTTAGTGTCTCCACGCTCACCCAAAAACGGCTCAAGCTTTTCCTTATTGATACGTTGATCGCCGTATGTCGATTTCAAGGTGGCAGCAAGCCCACCTAAACGCGTCACATCTTCGCCCAGCCAATCAATGAGTAAGGCAACTGCGGGTGCGTCGAGGACCAGTCCGAGACCCGACAATTGTGTTTCCCACCATTCACGGCGTTCATTGGCACGCGTCGGTGGAGATGGATCAATCGTTTGCCCACCACACAGTTTGAGTGCAGCCGCGATGACCTTGCTCACTCTCCCGCTACCCCACTCAATCACCATGTCCGTAAAATCTGGAGCAACTTGCAGATAGGCAGCCAAGACATCAAGGTCGTCAACTCCGAATGCCGACACTTTGCGCATCACGATGATGCGACGCTCGGTGAGAAATGGTGGCGTCATCGCCGATTCAGTTGCGCCAGCCATGATGTAGTCGCCGTCAAACTCTTCGAGCATCAGCGAGCGATCTTGATCACCGACAAGTTCGCGAGCCTTATCCGACACTGCCTCCCTGACGAGGACATCGTCGGAACCATGGAATAGATAGACACTCACATCTCTAGGTTGTCACATCGGTGTCGGGGCAACATCGCCCAAAGGCTGAGCCCGACCAAGATGCTGCTTGCCACAAGGTTGATCCACATCGGGGGTTGCAGGCGTTCGCCAATCGCTGCCACTGTGTCCACCCAACGCACACCGATTCCGAACGGCCACATCAGCACATGGGCCACAGACACTGGGGCAAATCCTGCGGCAAGGGCGACTGGCACACCGAGCAACATCACGATGCCCGCCACTGGGACAGCAAGCAGATTGCAGGGTATCGACATCGCACTTGGCCACCCGAAAATCATCACCGACACTGGAAGCACTCCGACTTGGGCGGCCAAAGACGGCACGATCCAGACCATAAGCCACGGATGGTGAGCCATTCTCGTGCTCTCCAAAGAGCGCTTCAAGGGTTGCGAGAGCAAGATCAGGCCCCCACTTCCACCGACAGATAGCCACCACCCAACTGACCACACAAGAAATGGATCAATGACAAACAGACCCAACATCGTTGCCGCCAGAATCTTGCTCGCACTTGAGGTGCGCCCTGCGGCGAAAACAATGGCCGAGATGCCCGCCATTGTCACTGCGCGCACTACCGATGGTTCAACTCGCGTCATGATCGCAAACCACGCCAAAATCAATAACGTCACAACCAAACGTGGTGAACGCTTGAGACGGGTGAGAACTGGTGCCACGACCGCCAAAATGAACGCCACATTTTGTCCTGATACAGCAGTGAGATGGGCTAGACCGCTTGAGCGAAATCGCGCGACCATTGAGTCTGGTTGCTGAGAGTCATCGCCGTACACCAGCCCAGAGAACAGCGCCCCTTGATCTCCAGAAAGTATTTGAGCACCGTCACTCAGCGCGCTGCGGACACGATTAGCTGCCAACATAAAACGCGATTCGAAAGCTTGCGCCCCCTGCTCAATGTCTGACATTGTGCTCACTTCAAAACGCCCAACAATGTGTCGCACTTCAAGACGCCGTTGATAACGAGAGCGCGTCGGTTCACGTTGACCAATCACGGCCAGTGATTCACCAGCCACATGCTGCATCGCGCGTTTCGCCTTGCTGCCATAGAGCCACGACTCAAAACGCTTCCCAGAAATCTCACTGACGATTCGTACACCTGCACCAACTGGTTCTGGATCAGTGACCAAAACCGCTCGACCCGTGAATGGACCCATCTCCGCCGAGTGCACTGCATTCCATTCACTGTGACTACGCATCCCACCCACCACGGCGCAGACGCAGAGAAGGACGAGTACCCAGCGAATTCGGGATAACAGAATTACTCCGACGCCAGCAACGGCGATCATCAACCACCCTCCCCGAGCACTCCAACTGGTGAAGCCTTTTTCGCCTAACCAAATTCCTAGCAATGTGGCTCCAGCAGCCAAGCCCAAGAAGTAATGCCACGCTGATGCACCCTGAGCGTCGTACTCTTGAACTTTGTGAGTGCCCGATTGAGTTTGAGTCCTGATGCGGACATCGTTCCCGACGGAGTTGAGTTTCATCGACAGATGGTGCGCCGTCGGGGCCCTCTGCTGGCCATCGCTATCTCTTGCACTATCGGACTTTTGGCGGCCCTGTTGTTGTGGGATTCGACTTCGGCTCTGCGCGGCGTGCCAGGGTTCATTCTCTGGGTCCTTGCCGTCCCCACCTCCTCGCTGTTCGGCATCCCCGTTATGGGAGGTGAGTTGCGCTGGATCTTGGCAGTGCTCAGCAGTTTGGTGTTGTGGTTCTATGTGGGTCATCTGGCAGCCCAACGCTCCACTCGGCGCGTGGCTACGAGTTGGCTGGAGTGGCGCCGTGAGTGGACCCGTCTAGTCATTGGCATATGGGCCGGATCATTGCTTGGCTTAGGTCTGGCGGCCACCGTTTTATCTGTCAGTCTCTGAGATCCGCCAGTTGACGATGCGAGCACTAGATAGTGACCATGTCACGCAGAGCGGCAAATTTTGCTGGTCCGATACCGGGGACATCTTGGAGTTCTTCAATACTGGAAAATTGCCCATGTTGATCACGAAAACTTACGATCGCTGCAGCGGTAGAAGGTCCGACCCCAGGCAATAAATCAAGCGTCGTCAGATCTGCCGTATTGATGTTGATGGGATATGAAATAGCTTGCGTTGGCGTCTCTGCGTTTCCGCCAGCGATTGGACCAGATTGGTTTCCTGGGACTTTTTCGCCAATTGCCGGAACGTATATCTGTTGCCCATCGCTCAACGGCACAGCCAAGTTTATGGAATTCAAATCAGCAACTTTCGTGCTTCCTCCAGCGGCCCTAATTGCATCAATCACGCGCGAACCTGGCAGGACCATATAGACCCCCGGCTGGTTCACCCGTCCCGCTACATGCACCGTCAAAAATTGCGCAATCGTTGTCGTTGTTGTTGCTGAAGGAATGTGCTGACTTTGCGGGAGCGTGGAGGCATAAACCAAGGAAGTTTCAACGGGAGTAGGCGGTGAGCGAACCAAGAAATACCCACCAAATCCAACTGCCCCGACACAGATACACCCCGTCAGAATCTTACCCCAGCCAAACCACTGCAGGCTTTCTTGAGCGTGCCGCAACAAACTCATGACGGTGCCGGCATGCACTTTCATCGGCTCTTCGTTGGAGGACGTAGGACGCCACTGTTCCACTTCGCACCATTCTTTATCTACCGCTCGATGTCTCAGTCCATAGGGGCGAGATAATAACGCTGGTGTAGCGGCGTCAGCCTTCGACTGGAGTGCGCCAATGCATGGAGATCACTGCTCGGCGATTGCTCTCGTGCCGTACCTGATCTTCAATCACTGCTTCATCCCATCCCAATAAGGGGCCAGCAATGATCGCGACGCGACGCAGAGTGTCGTCACTTACTGGCCCGAGTGTGCCGATCACCAAACGACGATCAACGATGTCCGACAATGTGCGCGCACCTTCATCGGCGACGGCGAAGATGATTTGCGCTTCAATATCCAAGCAGTCAGCCACGAGGCGTGCAGCGGAGAGGGGTGATTGCTCGACGATATTTGCAATCCGAGTCCACTCTGTGCCGTACAGGCGAGCAATATGCTCACCAATATCGTAGGGAATGCCCAAAATCTTCATTGAACGAGCAGCATCAACAATAAAAGGTTCTGCATCTTCAGCCCAAGCAAAAGTTCCAGCAGCAGCAGTTGCGCGCGAATCGAAGAATCGAGAATGTGCACCTTTGAGTTCGTTCGTTAGCAGTGCATCAACCATTTCTTCGGCAGTCGCGCGGCCAGTTGTCCATTTGCCACCACCGATTGACCACAAGTTGTCGACTCCATGATCCACATGGTGATACAACTCGTGGGCTCGACTCGCCGAGTAGGTTTCTGTGTCATCGGGTCCATCATCTTTGGAGCCAGAGTCTTTGGCGTGAGTCGCGCGTATTAACGGGCGAACTCCGACAGTTGTCATCTCGACATCCGCAGCGGTCAATTTTTTCTCCTCTGCGCGCATTGTGGAGTTCACGGTGTCCAAAATAATTTCAACATCACTCGGATCAACAACAACAGATGACTCATCACCGGCAATCGGTGTATCGGTCGGACCAATAAACGATTTACCCATCCACGGCGAGACAATCACATGACGACCTGACTGAGCGCGAGCGAACACGGCGTCGGTGACTCGACCTGGACCTCCGAGTGGGCGCGTGAGAATGTGCACACCCTTCGAACGATCTACCCCAACCCCAGTACCCCGCGCCAACTTGCCCAATACTTTGTCGATCCAAGGACCAGCAGCGTTAATGACCACTTTGGCAAGCACGCGTTGTGATTCTCCTGATAACAAGTCGGTCACTTCCACCCCTTGAATAACCATCCGCTCAGAGTTGGTGGAAATGAAGCCATCAACACGCACATGATTCATCAATACCGCTCCTGCGCCAGCGGCCGATTTTGCATAAGCCAACAACAAACGTTCGGGGTGAATATTCAAGGTGTCGTGATATGCGAAAGCACCTTGCAAGCCTGTTTGGTCAAGCCACGGAACAGCGGCCAGAAGTCGCGCCCGACTGAGCCAACGCGGGTGCGGTATTCGCAAACTGTCAGGGGCTTTCAAGTTGCGGTCAAATGCCAAAGTGTCATAGAGAAGAACCCCCGCGCCAATCAGCGCTGTGGGCGGTTTACTCCAGCGCCATGCGGGCATAATAAAGCGAGTTTGTTGCACCAAGTGGGGTGCACCAAGTGCGAGAACCCGTCGCTCACGCAAGCTCTCACGCACGACGGCAATGTCGTATTGCTCAAGGTAACGAATACCCCCGTGAATATATTTCGTAGTCGCCGAACTCGTGCCTGAGCCAAAGTCGTCACGCTCAAAGAGAATTGTTTTTAACCCTCGTGATGCCGCTTCTCTGGCGACGCAAATACCAGTGATCCCTCCACCAATAATCGCCACATCAAAATTGGTCTCATCAATCGTGCGGGTGAGAGTAAAAGCGGATCCGGATGTGTTCATAAAGTACGGCACCAACTCATTTGGATATCAGTACAAGCGTGCAGTGAGTTTTTTTCGCCACACTGCACTGCGCGGATCGTCAAGACCCATGACTTCAAGGATGTCCACGAACTGTTGGCGCGCATCATCATCAAGTTTGACCGAATCAAGTAATTTCTCTAACTGAGTGTCGTAGTCATCAGGCGGGCGCAATGACAAGCGAGCTGCTGCCGAGGCTTTACGAACATTCTCCGTCTCTGGAACGCGGGCAAGTAGCGACAGCGCTGCTTCACCATCGCCGCGAGCTGTCAAAATAGTCGCCAAGGCCACAATGGCGATCTCGTTACCCGGTTCGATATCAAGGACGGCCAACAAACTCTGTTCATCGCCACGAGCGATGAGAGCCTTAATCTCTTCTTGGGTAGCTGTTGGCAACATTTGCTCAAGGAACTGCGCTATCGCTGCTTCACTCAACTGACCTTGAAACTCACCCAAGATTCCGCCGTCACGTAGGGCGAACAATGCTGGAACTGCTTGCACTCGAAACGCCTGCACAATCGAGGGATTGTCATCCACATTGATGCGTGCCAAAAGAATTTTTCCAGCGGTGGCGTTAATCATTCGCTCAACCACTTCACCAACTGCAACGCAGGCATCACTACGCGGGGACCAGAGGTAAACCACGACTGGACCTTGGGCGGATCGCGCTAATACATCAGACTCAAAATTTGCTTCCGACACATCAATAGTCATGCCATGACGCTACCGCAGAAGAGTATTCAGCGTGCCTTTGACCCACCGATAACCAATCAAAACTGCCCAACCGAGCGAACTTCTAGATACCGTACGGGGGGTGAGTAGCCAAGCCAGAGACGAGAATATTCCAGGATTGAATATCTCCAATGTCACTGCTTGGCTCGAAAACAATGTGAGTGGCGCACGTGGGCCATTTCTCTTTGAGGTCATCGCCGGTGGCCACTCAAATCTGACTTTCAAAGTGACGAGCAGTAACGGTCAAAGATTTGTTCTTCGCCGCCCTCCTCTCGGTCATGTTCTCGCCAGCGCACACGATATGGGTCGCGAACATCGCCTCATTTCAGCTCTGAGTACAACCAATGTTCCCGTCGCTCCCGCAGTTGGATTTTGTGAGGATCTCGAAGTCAATGACGCACCGTTTTATGTCATGGCCTTCGTTGATGGTCTCGTTATTCGTGATCGCGAAACTTCGGAACGCTTACTTCTCCCAGATGCCCGACGTCGCGCCAGCGAATCAATCGTTGACACGATGGCCGCAATTCACGCCGTCAATCCGATCTCGGTTGGTCTTGATGATTTGGGTCGTCACGAGGGTTACATCGCGCGTCAACTTAAGCGTTGGTACGGACAATGGAATCAGCAAAAAACGCGTGATTTGCCGAGCGTTGATCGAGTCCACGATGAACTCATGTTGCGTATCCCCGAACAAGGTCCAGCGACCTTGGTTCATGGCGATTATCGCCTCGACAACTGCATGATTGACTCCAGTGGCCAAGTGATTGCGGTCCTGGATTGGGAAATTTGCACATTAGGTGACCCTATGGCTGATCTCGGATTACTGATGGTCTATTGGTCTGGACCCGGTGACCTTGATGCAGTACTGACTGGCATGTCCTCAACTGCGCCTGGCTTTCTTGACCGTATCGACATGGCGCGGCGCTACGGCGAAGTCAGTGGTCGCGATATTTCGCAACTTGATTTTTACGTCGCATTTGCTTATTGGAAGTTGGTCTGTATTCTTGAGGGCGTGTACTCGCGCTACCTCGGTGGTGCCTTGGGTCAACGTGATCCCGCAGAACTGGAGCCTTTTAATCAGCAGGTTCTCTCGTCAGCAAAAAAAGCTGAAGAGATGTTGAGCCGATTGCGATGAGCGATCCAATCCGTGATGTTGAGTTACACGGCGAGTTGCCAAAACTCAATAGTCCAATTTTGATAGTGATGTTGCAGGGCTGGATTGACGCCGCTGGTGCCGCGAACGACACCATGTCGCTGATTGAGGGACAAATTGACCCACTCCCGATAGCAACTTTTGATCCCGATGTTTTCATTGATTTTCGAGCACGGCGCCCCACGATGGAAATCCGTGAAGGCCGCAACAACGGTCTTGACTGGCCATCAATTGACATGTACTCGGGACATGACGCCAATGGACGCGATCTATTAATCCTCAGGGGCCACGAGCCAGACTCGGCATGGAATCGTTTTTCGGCTGCGGTTCGCGAGTTGTGCCTGAGGATGGATGTGTCAATGATGGTTGGCCTGGGCGCCTACCCCTTCCCCACCCCTCATACCCGGGCGATCAATCTCTCCTGCACAACTCCAACTGTGGAACTTTTGGAAAAAGCTCCGTTTTTACGCAGCACAGTAGACGTTCCTGCCGGCATGGTCGCGGTGCTTGAACAGGTTCTCCACGACAGTGGCATCCCCTCCATCA
>WLTJ01000032.1 GCA_009705435.1 Actinomycetota bacterium
ACCTGTGACAAGAAAGTCGCTGATGTCATATTCGCTCGGCAAGCGACTATCTGTTCCGTAGCCAACGAAACTTCCGTTGATAAAAAGTGCGTGCACGCTTTCTGCGCCACCGATATGAATAATTGTGCGGCGACTCTTCCATCCACGCTGCACCGTGAAAGTTCGCCGATATACACCAGTGACATTTTTTTCTGGGACTTCTGGCGGACGCAAGGCAAAGGGCATTTGCACATTCGTGTAGTGCGGGAGGTCTCCAGTCCCCTGCATCGTCCAGTTGCCAGGGACTTCAACTGAAAGCCAACCGGCCTTCGAAGACAAGGTTGTTTTTACAGCGGTATTCGGCACAGCATCAGGATTGGCCCATAACTTCAATTGCCAGGATCCATTGAGGTTTTGCCACCACGGTGACTCTTGACGTAATCCCCGTGCGCTCTCGACATCGATATGCGCCGTCATCACCTGGCGCATTGCGAGGCGTCCAATGGAGACCACTGTTGGATCAGTCCATGGACGAAATTCGGTGAATGTGGAGATCACTTCTTCAGGATGTCACAAAACAGGTGGATCAGAGTGCACCCAGATCTTCATCCCCATCGGAGCCAAGTTCTCTGCCCAGATGAAATCCATAGCTGGAGTGGACATTCGCACGCAACCATGCGAGGCCGGATAGTTGGGAACCTGATACGCCCCATGTAGACCGATTCCTTTATTGAAATACTTCGGGCGATAGATATCCCCCAGATCACCCGTTCGCCAGCCTTTCTCAACCTCACGATTGATCTTGAAGATTCCATCGGGAGTTTGGGCGTCTCCCCACACCCATTTGCCCCACTCATTTGCATCGCGTTCTTTAAAGGCAATCCCCGAGCCAGTCGAAACGTTGATTGTCCAGACTGTTACGGCTTCTTGCACAATGAAAAGTAATTGCAAATCTTTGTCAATCTCAATCAACGAGCCAGAGTTGGTCTCCCCATGAGCCTTCATCGTGGCGCTCGTGAGCGCTTGAGCAGTGGCTTCATCGACCGCTGCAGAAGCCTCAAGACCAACATATTTTTGAAAAGCCATCACCGCTTGAGCTGTAGTCACGCCATATTCACCTTGTGATGACTGCAACCAAAATCCCAAATCCAACAGACGTTGCTGCACGCGTGCAGTTTCCGCTCCATCTTTTTTTCCGACTGCTACGAGCGGCACATCAAGCGGTGCTACAGCAATGACAACTGCCTGCAGTGGAGGAACCGTGATGATTGGCGTAGGCAATGTTGGTGGTGGCAAAGTCTCTCTCGGTTGCGGCGCAGACAATGCGATTGTTGCTGACGGCTTAGTGGCCGCGTCAGCAGATGATGAGACCACACCCGAACAACCTGAGAGCAAAATAGGGACACTGACCAAACACAACAGCAGAGCAAAATTGATGCTTCGCGGTTTGTTCTTTGCAGTGATCACAACAACTGTGACGGTAGTTTTTTTATCTCACCAAATGGTGGATAGTCCCTGCGTAAACACATTTTTTGGAACGTGGGCACGGGAGGTGGGCTTCCGAGAGATGTAGGGTGCTCCGATGAGCCTTCTACCTAAGTCCTGGTCGTATTCGCGTCGTTCAGTTGGAGTGATGCTTGTTGTTGGTGTGTTGGCTGGCCTCACAGTTGGTGGTGGCGTGGGTGTGATTGCCGCATCGTCGACAAAAACTGTGACGGTGTGTGCGAATAAAACGACGAACATGTTGCGTTATGCCAAGGGCGGTACGTGTTTTAGTACGGAAACGAAGGTGGTGTTGAACCAGACAGGTGCGAAGGGTGCGTCTGGTGCGAAAGGCGCTAAGGGAGCGACTGGTGCTCGTGGTGCTACTGGTGCTGCGGGGTCGTCTTTCACTGCTCGATCGGTGTGTGGTGTGGATGGAACTACTTTGTGTGCTGTGGGTGTGCAAGGCCCTGGGGGTGGAACGGTCTTTTATGTTGACACTGAAGGAAGATACAACGATTTTGATTATCTCGAAGTCGCTCCTGCTGATGCTTCAAGCGGTGTGGTGTGGTCAACGACAACACCACATTGTGGTTTGTCCGAAGATGCGTCCTGCCGAGAGGCTTTTGTGACGACGTCTGGTGAGGCACTCAATCATGTAGCGATTGGTACGGGTCGTGCTGCGACTGCAGCAATTGTTGCTCGCCACGATGCGGGTGGAGTTGAAAAGGGTGATTATGCAGCCGGTATTGCTGATGAGTACACCACGCCAACAGCGACAGATTGGTTTTTACCTTCCAAGGATGAACTGAACGAGGTGTGTAAATATGCTCGCAACACCGGTCAGGCAGCAGGTGCCGGAACCGCATGTAGTGGTGAGACGTTGCGAAGCGGTTTTTCTTCTGCCTCCTATTGGAGTTCTTCTGATGACTGGAGTTCTTCTGATGACGACGCCCGCGTGTGGCTCCAGCGTTTCTACAACGATCTTCAGATCGCCGTCCCCAAGTACGACTCGGGCTACGTCCGTCCCGTGCGGGCTTTTTAACTATTTATCTATTTGTTGAGAGTAAAGGTTTTCGTGGTGCTCTGTGACTGTGCTATCCACATGTCCACTCGCCTGACAGAAGATGACGCAGGGTATGTCGGCAAATAAAGCACCACATTTCGCACCAACCCAATCAATTAGTTGTACTGCTCGGGGATTTCAAACCACAGAGTTAGGGAGTATTTGACCCCACTCGTGAGAGCGAGACTTTGATGTGGGTGGGTCACCAGTGATGGCCATACCAACAGCGAACCCACTGCCAGATCACTATTCGTGAACCCTTGCTGAGGAAAACTCAACTCCGCTCCAGTGTAGGAATCGTTCAATTTCACCGATCCCGATACTTGAGCGATGTCGTGATGAAGCCGCAACTCTGTCTGTGTATCCATGCTGTACTTGATGACGAAAGCATCCCGTAGTCCGCAGTAGTCGATGAGTGGCCACTTCTCTTGCAACTGTGGCCAGATTCGCTCACCGAGATCAACCATCAGGTTTTCATAGAGGCGCGGACTGATCGTTGCCAAACTCACTTCGTGACCGGGCACGGGATCATGGGGTTCGGGTTCAAAGCCCCCAGCGGCTTCGGCGGCATGAATGATCGCCGAACACATGTCAGGTGTCCAAAAGGGTAGGGCCACCAACTCGGGCCCAACTTCAATCATTTCGCCCTCATTATCTTGTGCTCCGAGGTAACCAAGTATTCGTTCAAGATCAGTGGTCATAGCCCTCAGTCTGCCAGCCAAACCGCGCACAATCGGTCCAGCACTCTCGTAACCTTCAAAGGTGGAGTTGAAATTATCTAACCGGTATCGGACTGGACTCGCCTTGGGCTTCGTTGTGGTCATGACCGCATGTGGATCAGCCAAGCCAAGTGCCCTTGTCATCGAAGTTGATAACGCCGTGATCACCACTGCCCCAGCGGGCCCAGCAGTGTTAACCCCCATCGCACTCGAGGAAAAGACCACAACAGCAACCGTGACGTCAACGAGCAGCCTCGGGTTACGTGTTGAAGCCGAGCACGTAGGGGGGTACAAGCGCACTTTATTTGCCAATTGGTACGACGCCGATGGAGATGGTTGCAATACGCGTCAAGAAGTTCTCATAGCTGAGTCGATTATTCCCGCGAAAATTAGCGCTAAGTGCAAGGTCACCGGAAAATGGTTCTCTGTCTACGACAGGGTCACAACAACTGACTCATCAAGTTTTGACATTGATCACATGGTCCCACTGAAAGAAGCCTGGGATTCAGGAGCATGGAATTGGAATAAGGATCAGCGTAAAAAGTTTGCGAATGATTTAGACAAGTCTTTTTTTCTGATCGCAGTCACAGCCAGCAGCAACCGTTCAAAAGGTGAAAGAGATCCTGCTGAATGGATGCCAACTTCTGCCCGCTACCGCTGCGAATATGCCCGTATTTGGGTGAAGATCAAGCGTGCCTGGGATCTCAGCGTTGATCCAACGGAAAACACTTTTTTGAAGAGTACTTTGGCGCGTTGCTAATCAGTTTTTTGCTCAGGCGATGGCGCCATTGACAAAAGATGCCAACTCTTCACCACAGTCTTCTTGAAGGAAGTGCCCAGCACCGACAATGGTCGTGTGAGGTGATGTTTCGGCTCCAGGTACTGCCTTGCGAAATGCCCATTCTCCGTTACGAGTCACTGGGTCGCTATCGCTGAAAGCGCAGATGAACGGTTTGGTCCATTGACGTAGAACATCCCACGCCGCGATATTTGCCGCCGAAGTTGGGTCAGCCAGTGAAGCGGGAACCAAGGTCGGGAAAATACGAGCCCCAGACTTATATGTCTCGTCTGGATATGGAGCGTCGTAGGCGGCCAGCACTTCGGGAGCCAGGGGCTTGTGAGCGCAGCCTCCTTGAATGATTTGCGATGTGCCAAACACTGGAGTCTCTTGGCTGAATTTACGCCATGCCAAGAACGCTGCATTCGGCTCGGGATCACCAGTCGGTAAACCAGTATTGGCGATAACGATTCGCGCAAAGCGATCAGGGAACGCGGTGGCAAGACGCAGGCCGATTAATCCGCCCCAGTCTTGACAGATCAATGTCAGATTCTTTAAATCGTTAGCCACAAGCCATTGACTCATCCAGTCAACATGGCGTTCGTAGGTGTAATCACTTGTCTTGGCGGGCTTATCGCTACGACCAAAACCAACTAGGTCAGGCGCAATCACGCGATGACCCGCAGCAGTAAAAACAGGAATCATTTTGCGATACAGAAAACTCCACGACGGTTCACCGTGCATGCACAACATTGTTTCGCCGGCATCACGTGGTCCCGCATCGACGTGAGCAACGCGCAACACAGTTGCATCCGCAGCCGTGACATCGGTGTACACCGGGGCGTAGGGCCAATCAGGTATATGCGAGAAAGCAGAATCAGGTGTTCGAAGGACGTCCATAAAGTGACACCCTATATGAAACTAGTTAGGGGTGGCGACACGAACCTTTTGACTCACCCGAGTTCATAGGTTGAAGACAGCCGTGCTGGGCCACCGTCAAGCACTGATAAACGACCATCCTGGACTAATTGAGTCAGATGTGAGAGCACGCTTCGAGCCGCCGGAATATGGAGTTCGGGGATCACTGCGGCGTACATCTGGCGCACCATCGGCGCCACAGTATTCACTCCCTGAGCAACACACGCCAACACTTGGGCCTCGCGACCCAAACGATGTTCGTAATAAGCACGGAGAAACGGTTGTGGATCAGTGACTGGCGAACCGTGCGTGGGCCACAAAATCTTGTCATCGCGCAATTGAAGCTTCTTCACTGATTCCATATAGTCACGCATGTCGCCATCGGGGGGCGAAACCACAGTGGTACTCCAGCCCATGATGTGATCCCCCGTAAACAATGCTTTTTCTTCCTCAAAAGCCACGCACATGTGATTGGAGGTGTGGCCTGGCGTATGTATTCCAATCAATGTCCAGCCATCGCCGTGAGCCGCCACTTCACCATCACCGACGCGAACATCGGGTTCAAATTCAAGATCAACAGACTCACGGATCTCTAGATCGTCTGGATCAAGACCAGCAGCACGCGCAATCTCGCGCTCTTTCTCTTTTTCTTCCTCAGTCTTTGGAGGTGGGGCCAAAGATTGCATGACCTTGATGTCATCGTCATTATCTAATTGCCCAACTGCTCCGTGAGGTTTCCACGCAACCGTTGGTGCGCCAGTTTCTTCGCGCAGCCATGCCGCCAGACCCACATGGTCGCTATGGCAATGGGTTATCACAATCGCGCGCACCTTCTGACCCTCAATAGCCCGCAACAAAGCAGTGCGATGTTCGGGCAAATCAGGACCTGGGTCAATCACCGCCACATCAGTTGCGTTGCCAACGAGATAGGTACCTGTGCCAGTGAAAGTGAAGTTAGACGGGTTGCGCGCGATCACGCGGCGAATCTTGGGGCTCACCACCTCGGCTTCGGCGTAGCGCAACGGATCAATGATCCCCACAAATGGAATACCTGCCATCTTGTTCGCCTCCTTCGTCTCTAACTCACAGGACAATCACGACACGCCACGTGCGCGCCCCAACTCTCCGACAATACGCACTTCACCCACCGCTTTGCCATGTCCAAGAATGATTGATGAAAAAGCATCGCTGCGCACTGCTGAAATATCAACGCCAAGAGTTCTCAATGCAGCCTGCATCAGTGGTGGGCGGGGTCGATTTGCTCCATCCGCAATCTTCAGCGCAACTGCCCGCCCATCACTCAGAGCGGCCACAAATACTCCTTCTGCCCCATCCTTGGCCATCAAACCAGGCACCCCCTTCATCAACAAAGTCACATCCCGATTTGGTCCACCCACCATCTCAGGAAAAGAAGTCATCGCTCGATGGATCCGCAATCCCTCATCGCCTGCAGCTCCAGTAGCCATATTTCTCAACGAGCGAGCCAAACCAATCAGCGACATCACATGTGCCGGAGCACCACAGCCATCAATCCCGATCCCTAAGACAGCATCTTGCGTCAGCTTAGGAATCCCATGAGTGATCGATTGCTGTAACGGATGTGGTTCGCTGAGATAACTCGCATCGTGCGCCCACCCAGCAGTGATACATGTGGCCAACATCCCTGCATGTTTTCCAGAACAGTTCTGCTGCAGAGACGTGGCGCAAGCGCCATCACGTAAGGCAGCCTGCAACTGCTCTTCATCAAGTGGAAGATCCGGCGTATTCGCTAAAGCAGATTCATCTAAACCAACTGAAGACAAAATTCTTCGCACTCCATCAAGGTGAATGGCGCGCCCATCATGACTTGCGCAGACCAATGCCAACAACTCATCGGGGAGATCGAGACCTGCTGACAACATCGCATGAGCCTGCAACGGTTTGGTGCTTGAGCGCGGGAAAATACCCACGAGTGGATCTCCATAAGAAAATGCCACGCTGCCGTCCTCATTCAACGCCACAACGGCACCATGATGAACTGATTCTAAAACATCACTGCGGTAGGTGACTGCCAGTGGTACATATGACCCGACTGCGGCTTTCTCTAGATCGCTCAAAGTCATCTCTTACCGCGACGTCGACCACGCCGAGAAACGCGTGGCTCTCTAATCGGCTTTTCTTGAACGTGCACGAGATCATCTTTGATCAACTCGTGACGCTGCCCGTGAGCGCTCGCTAGCGCCACTGCCATTGCCGCAACCGGAAGTCCAAGAATCGCCCCAACTGGACCGAGTAAAGCAGCACCCGCAATGGCAGAACCAAAAGAAATCGCTGGGTGAATCTCCATCGTGCGCGCCGTAATGCGCGGTGAAATCAAAAAGTTCTCAACTTGCTGATATGCAATGATCACCGCGATGATCACCAGTGCCTTGACAGGTGAGTCGATAAACGTAATCAACACAGGTAGAACACCAGCGATATAGGTTCCGACAACGGGGATGAACTGCGAAATCAATCCGACCCAGAGCGCCATAGCCACAGGGGCGGCGGTGCCCAGAGATTGAAATGCGATCCAATGCACGAAGGCAGAAAATGCCGCCAACAAAACTCGACTGTAGATATAGCCACCAGTTTTTGCAATTGCCAATTCCCATGTGTCCAAAACTCGGCGCTGTTTATCTGGGGCCAAACGGCTGCAGATTGAGCGGCGTATACGCGGACCATCAGCTACCAAATAAAAAGTGAAGAGCATGACAGAGAAACCTTGAAGCAATAGGCCGAGTGCCGTGACCGACAATTGCAAAGCTTCACCCTGTTGACCTCGAATAAATTCTTGGACCGGTCCATCAGGATCTTGAATACTGTTATTCACTTTTGCGGCGTTGATGTTTGCGCCGAAGTTGTCATTCACGAAACTCACAGTTCGCCCGACATAGCGCTCTGAGTTTTGAGCCAAATCTGCGACTTGCGTTGCCACCAAGGTGCCGATGGCGGCAACAAAAATAAGCACCCCAGCCATCACTGCTAGGAGAATCGCCACAGTGGCTCGTCCGCGTTTCCAGCCGCGCTTAGCCAAACGGGTTGTCCCAGGTTCGATCGCCAAGGATAAGAACAAGGCAACCAACAGCAGAATCAACAAAGATGAGAGTCGTTCATAGGAATACCGCAATACCAGCGTTCCCAAAAACCCCAGCCAGAAAACAATGATCGCTTTCCAGGTCCAGGGTGGCATTTTGTTGGAATTCGAGGAAGATGCAGGTTCGACCATGGGGGTGGGCGAGTTGTTATCGGACATGTGACGAGCGTAGCCAGCCCGTATGGGCATCACCGCACGAAGCGTGGCACGCTTTAGGTATGTCAGATCGGCTTGAACCTGCCCGCCGCCTCGTTGCCGATGCCGTGCGCTCTCGCGTCGTCGGGCCCAACGCCGACAATCGCGCCCAACAATTATTCGAAGCTCCCGGCGAGCGGTGGTTTAGTGAAGATCGGCCGATCAGAATCATTCATGCCGATTCCTGCATGTTTATCGGCGGTCTACGGGCTCTGTTATTTCAATCACTGCATCCTCTGGCTATGGCGGGCGTGGCCTCACATAGCGACTTCAAGGCCGATCCCTGGGGACGCCTCCAACGCACGGCTGATTTTTTGGCGGCCACAACTTTTGGACCAGAGTCAGAATCACAACGCGCCATTGACTTAGTCAAACGAGTCCATGTACGCGTCGTCGGTACCGCCGACGATGGCCGTCCATACAGTGCCAATGATCCCCATCTTCTCAAGTGGGTGCATATCGCCGAAGTTGATTCTTTCCTTGCGGCGCACAAAAAGTTCGGTGAAGTTGAACTCTCCGACGAACAGCGCGATGGCTATGTCCTTGATATGTCTCGCATTGCTTCAGCTCTCGGTGTCATTGACCCGCCCCGCTCGGTCGCGGAACTCAAAGAAGAAATCTCCTCATACCGAAATGAACTAAGAACTTCCGATGCCGCTCTTGACGCAGCCAAGTACTTACTAATCACTCCACCACTACCCGCATTGGTTCGTCCGGCATACCAACTCTTGGGTGCTGCCGCCGTTTCCGTGTTGCCGATTTGGGCGCGCCTACCCCTGCGCCTTCCCTGGCTTCCATTAAGTGAACGTGCCATCGTGCGTCCAGCAGCAAATACTTTGACGAAAACTTTGCGTTGGGCTCTCGCCCCCGATTTGCCTTACTGAATCTGCTGCTTATTTATTTCTTCAGAGCTTGACGCACCGCCGCGGATAAGTCGCCCAACTTGCCAACAACAATTTTTTCAAGGCCTAACCAACTTGCCATCAGGCGCAGTTCTTCAGCCAAAGCAGCGGCAGTGGTTTTCTTGTCAATATTTTCCTCAGCGAATATTCCAGGCACCAACAATGTGTCGTTGTGACGATCCGCTTTTAAATCGACGCGTGCAACCAATTGGTCGCCCAATAAAAATGGAAGAACGTAATAGCCAAAGACGCGCTTTTCTGCTGGTGTGTAAATCTCAATGCGATAGCGAAAGTCAAATAGTTTTTCGGCGCGTGGCCGATTCCATACAATCGGATCAAACATAGAGAGCAGTGCCCGAGCCTCAATAGCACGGGGTGTCTTAGCATCAACATGCAAATACCAAGTCTCTTTTGAACCTTCAATAGATGATGGTAATAAGAGTCCCTCTTCGACGAGTTCATCGATCCGCGGTTTGGCGACAACATTTTTTAGTCGATAATAATCTGCAAGATCTTTTGCAGTTCCTACACCGAGGCATTGACCCGCAAGCGCAATCAACTCTCGCTGAGCATCGACCGCTGTCGGTGTTGGTGTGTTGAGATATTGCGCTGGGATCACTCGTTCTGGAAGGTCATACAAACGAGCAAAATCACTGGTCCTGCGAGTCGCCGTCACTCGCCCACACATAAATAGATATTCCAGCGCATTTTTTGAGTCATCCCAGTCCCACCAAGATGCTTTTTTCGTTGTGCGAACAGAAAGTTCTCCAGCTGCAATCGGTCCATCGGTCACAACCCGAGAAAAAATCTCCTCAATAAATTGTGGCTTCTTCTTGACAAGATTCTCTGCGGAACGCCATGGTCCTTGAAGCGACTGCTCCATTTTCCAACGCCACAAGCGATGATCACGAGTCGGCACATGAGCGGCTTCATGACCCCAATACTCAAAAAGTTCACCACTCTTTGTGGCCGAAGAAATCAAGTCACGACGGTGACTGCCCAAACGCGAAAATAGTGGAAGTTCTTGGCTTCGCACCAAAACATTGACAGAGTCAATCTGAATCAAACCAATGCGTTCAATCACCTGGCGTAAATGACGACTATCAACTCGACCACTTGGCCGAGGCTGAGCGAATCCTTGTGCCCGCAGAGCAATGCGACGCGCTTGCGCCTTGCTGAGTTGAGTCACTCGAGGCGACATCAACCAACGATCAGTCAGCGACAGTGATGGTCACCGAGTTGATGACAACATCGGTGATGGGTCGATCTCCGGCGCCAGTCGGCACATTCTGCATCGCTTCAACGATCTCAAGTCCTTTGACAACCTGACCGAACAACGCGTAAGCCGGCGGCAATCCAACTCCGCTCGGACCACTGATCAAGAAGAACTGTGAACCATTGGTGTTCGGTCCTGCGTTAGCCATCGCTAATGAACCGATTTGATATTGGCCAGCCTTAGGCAATTCGTCGGCGTACTG
>WLTJ01000033.1 GCA_009705435.1 Actinomycetota bacterium
GGTGGAACGATCAAAGATGTTGCGGGAAATGATGCTGCGTTGACCGTGCTTGTTGCCAGTGCAACTGGATCTCTTGCTGCTTCTAAAGCGATTGTGATTGACACGACCGCTCCTTCTTCGCCGACGGCGTTGTCAGCGACTCTGGTAGGTGGCACTGTCGTGGCCAATACGTTGTTAGCCGATTCAACAAATATGACCGCAACTGCAACGATTGTGGCGGACCAAGCAACTGGTGGATCTGCAGAGTTGCTGCTCGGATTAATCACTATCGCGACCGACACAACAGTTTCGGCGAGTGACACATCGTTGAACTTCAATCTGAATTTCTCAACCTCGGCTGAATTGCAAGCTGCAATTGCTACCGGTGGACAGTTGACCGTGCGGTTAATTGATGCGGCTGGAAATATCTCGACCTCGAGCCAAGCAGTCACCTTGACGGTTGACTATGTCAAGCCTTCCGTCTCAATGACCGCGTCAAGTTCAACTTTGAAAATTGGACAAACTTCGACTTTGACAATCACTTTGTCGGAAGCATCGTCAACCTTTGTGTTGAGCGATGTGACTGCTACGGGCGGATCAGTCGGTACTTTTGTCGCAGTTTCTCCGACGCAATATACGTTCGTCTTTACCCCAACCTCGGCGGTGAACGGCGGAACTGCGACCTTGTCCATAGGTGGGGGAGCCTTTACCGACACTGCTGGTAACCCGAGCATTGGCAGTTCAACCGTGTCAATCAATTACGACACTCTTGCTCCGTCGGTGCCGGTCGTAGACGGAACGTCTCCAATATTGACTAACGATGCAACGCCGACGCTTTCTGGAAGTGCAGAAGTTGGTTCGACGGTCTTCGTGACCGATAGTTCAACAACCCCAGTTACTCAATTGGCTTCTGTGGTTGCGACTAACGGAACTTGGACTTTTGATGCGGCGACCCTCATTGAGGGAGACCATTACATCAGTGCAGTTGCCGTTGATGCCGCTGGAAATACATCGGCCTCGTCAACTGTGAAAACTTGGCGTATTGACACAACGCCCCCAACTATTTCGCTGTCGACGGTCGCTGGAAACGATGTAGTCGTTCGCTCAGAGAAGGACTCGGGAGTTGCGATTTCGGGAGCTGTCGAGATTGGTGCATCAATCACTCTGGACTTTGCAGGACTGACGAAAACTCTTGCTCCGTCAAATGGTTCATGGACATATTCATTTACTGAGTCTGATTGGACAACAATTGCATCAACTTCACCAATCGTTTTCTCGGTGACTGCCACCGACGCAGCGAACAACACTGCAAGTCGGACGCGAAGCGTGACGATGAATTTGGTGGATATTGCTGTTCCTGGCGACCCCGATCTCAATACGGCCGATGATACGGGAGTTTCATCGAGTGACAACACAACAACTCAGCGAACAGTACGGATTGATGTTCCTCTCGTGAACGGTGCAACTCCGTCGCACGAGGCTGGTCAGTTGTTGGAATTGATTGATGACACCGGTTTTGTTTTGGCTTCTCGAATTCTCGATGCGATTGATGTTTCAGACGGCACCTACCAGTTCACCCTCAGCGATCTCAATGACGACACATATGTTGTGAAGAGTCGAGTATCTAGTCTTGGAAACTCGGCTGGATCTCTTGGTCAACTCAACTTGGTCGTCGACAACCGAGTACCTGGAACGCCGGGTGCCCCAAACATGACTGACGCAACCGACACGGGAATTTCGGCACGTGACAATGTGACATCAACTGTGCGACCGATGTTCAAGGTTGCGATTGATGGTGTTGAAATCTCTGGTAACCCATTAGTCGCCGGGGACAGTATCTTGCTGCTCGGTGGATCATCGATCGTCGAAACTCTCACATTGTCCTCCACCGATATTTCGACCGGGTTCGTTTTGCTCCAGCCGAATGTCAATTTGTCGGAAGGACAGAATTCGCTGACCGCAAAGGCACGGTCAGTGGCGGGCGTAAGTGGTAGCGATTCAATTGCGCTATCTGTTCTGATTGATACAACGGGCCAGATCGCTCCATCGGTACTAGATCTGATTGCCGCAGATGACACGGGTATTTCGTCAAGTGACAACACCACATCGATTGTTCAGCCCAGGCTGTCAGTTTTCTTATCAGGTTTGGGCGTTGTCGCGAACGACCAGGTGCAGTTGCTCGACGCGTCGCTGCAAATCATTGGATCGGTGACAGTTTCAAGTGTTGACGTTGCGAATGGTTATGTCTATGTGACTCCCATCGGAGTCCTGCTTGATGGATCTCAAGTATTGAAGGTGCGAGTTGTTGATCGGGCCGGAAATATCGGGCAGGTGTCTTCGGGTCTGACATTGAAGATTGTCACGAGTGTTCCCAATGCAACTGAACCGAGCCTGCAGGCATCCTCAGATTCTGGACGATCATCATCTGACAGAATCACGCTGCGCACCAACCCAACATTCGTTGGAACGGGCACCAGTGGCGACACGGTGGAGTTGTACGAAGGACTTCAATTGATCGGAACTGGTCAAGTAGTGGGTGGTAATTGGTCCATAACCGTTTCAGCCCTTTCGGATAATTCATACACTTTGCGAGCATTGGTCATTGATAGTGCCGGTAATGCGAGCAGTTTCAGTGCGGGACTCGGCGTCACCATTGACACCTCTCGTCCAATTGCTCCAGTGATCACGGGATCCAATTTGCTGAAGAGCGTGGCGACTCCAATAATTTCGGGAACAGCGGAAGCCCTATCGGTCGTGAGTTTGTACGAAAGTTTGCATCTGATCGGCACAACGACTGCTGACAGTTTGGGCAACTGGACGTTGACAACGTCCACCTTGATTGACGGCACTTACTCTTTGAAAGCAGCTGCGACCGATATTGCTGGTAACACCAGTGCCGATTCAACAACGGTCAGCATGTTGGTGGACACCGTTGTTCCGAATGCTCCAGTCATCAATCCGATTACGACTTTTGCCTTGGCTCAACCGCTCACTGGTACGGGCGAACCCGGGGCAACGTTGAGTATTTACGATGATGCAAATCTCATCGGTTCAGTAACCGTCGGTGTCGGCGGTACATGGATTTTCACGACTCCGACATTGTCAAACTCTTCACATTCATTCACCGCGGTTCAAGTTGACTCTGTTGGAAACACGAGCGTCGCTTCGTCGCCCGCACGTACGATCCCTGCCATTCAGATCTCTGCGCTCTACGGAGCAAACGGGCTTGATGACAATGGCATTGGCGCGACCGCATCGCAGTATGGCGCTGGTGGGATCACTGACATTGACAATGCTGCGAAAGCAAACCTGATCAACGATCTGATCGACAAACTTGCGTCAACGGCCGTTGATACCCAAGCAGAGATCATTGCTCTCGCTGTTGTCGTCAAGAAGATCTTTGAAACAGCGGCCGGTGGAGATCCGGTCCCGGCTTTAACACCAGAAGATCTTGCGCTTCTGGGTATCACTGGAGTCGATCAGGACAGTTTGTCTTCGGTCATTTCAGCGATCGCTGGTTCTGCCGACAATGGCGGCGGAGTTGATTCTCTGGTCGAGCTCAGTGCTGTGATTGATGCGGCCATTGCAGCTCAACGAGCCGCCTTTGCGATCATCTCGGTTTACGACGGAAGCAATACGGTCCCTGCAGAAGAAGATTTCGCATCCGTTTCAGTAACAGGCGTGAGTCAAACAAATATCGATTCAATCAACACCGTTCTTGTAGTTTTAAATGCGGCCGCAACCGATTCGCGCAGTGAAGTTCAGGCCATTGTTGATACTTATACGACTATTTTGAATGGTGCCGATGGATCGTCAAATAGTGCGATTTCCTTGACGTCTTCTCAATATCAAGCCCTTGGGCTAACTGTTATTTCCTCCTCGGCCCGAGCAGGTCTTCTCAGTTCAATTCTTGATGCCCGTGCTAGGAACGATGTCGACACGTATGTCGAACTGCTAGCAATCGCCAGCGTTGTGGCTCGATTGGTAGTCACCGCTGCTGGTGGAGTTGCTTCACCAGCATTGACGCCTGAAGATTTCGCCCTCATCGGCATTACTGGTGTCACGAATTCAAACCTTGCTGCAGTCATCGCGGCGATCGCTGCGACCACAGATAATGGTTCAGGAATTGACAGCCTCGCCAAGTTGCAAGCGAATGTTGATGCTGGCATTTCTGCAGCACGCGGTGCTTCACAGGCAATCATTTCGAGTTACACCGGAAGCAATACCGCCCCTGGTCTCAGTGACTTTGAAAACATCGGCGTGACTGGGGTTGATTCGGCAAACATCGGTGCGGTCAATACGCTTATCGCATACAAGGCTTCGGCTGACACCGATTCGCAGACCGAAGTACAAGCAGTTGTGGATGCCTATGCCAAGGTTATTGCATCGGCCAACGGTGCCGCAGACGGTGGGGTGCCGTTAACGGCCACCGAGTTCTCAGCGCTCGGGTTGTCCGCAGTAAATACTCCTGCTGAAGTCAGTCTGCTCAATGAACTCATTGACATTCGCTCTAATTCGGCCGTCGATAGCTATCAAGAACTTGCGGCTTTGGCATCATTGGTTACTCGATTCATCGGCGAAGCTGGCGGTACTCCAGCAGTACCCGCCCTCACGCCTGCAGATTTTGCTGCCCTCGGATTGAGCGGGGTAACTGACGCAAATCTTGCTGAAGTTCTCGCTGCCATTCGTGCAAGCGGTGCAGATGGATCCGGAATTGATTCGCTGTTGGAATTACGTTCGCTCGTTGATGGCGCCGTGGCGCAGTCTCGCCTAGATGCGATTGACCGGATCAGCAGGTATGACGGCACTGGCGCAACAGTTGTGCCGACATTGAATGATTACGCCAATGCAGGGGTCACTGGTGTCGCCACCACCAACCTGGGCTCGATCAACACGGCATTTGTAGAAATCGGACGTTCTGATTCGGATACAGCCCTTGAGATTCAGGGCCTCGTATCGGGTTACGTGGCGATTCTGAATGGTGCTGAGGGCGTCAGTGACAACGACACTGTTTTGACCCAGGGTCAATACGTGGCGATGGGTCTGAGCCGAATTGATACTGCATCAAAGGCTGGATTATTGAATGAGATCTTTGACAAATTTACCCTAAGCAAAGTTGATACCTATCGCGAGCTTATGGCGATTGCAGATTTTGTGGCTGATATTTTCCTTGTGGCCATTGGTGGGCAACCACAATCGGCACTGTCAATTGAGAGGCCCACTCCGATTGGTATTACCGGCGTTACAGCCGAGAATCTGGCACTCGTTGTTGAAGCAATTGCTAATTCATCAGACGACGCAACAGGCGTTGATACTCTCAGCGAAATTCAAGCAATCGTTGATCAGGTGCGAGCTGATCAAGCCACTGCACTTGGCGTCATCAGCGGTTATGACGGCACGAATACTTTGCCGTCACTGAATACATTTGCGAGTGCGGGAATCATCGGTGTTGATGCTGCAAATATCGGCATCATTAACCAGTTTTTAGCAGTCATGTCTGCACGCTCAACTGATTCGGTTGCAGAGGTACAGGCGCTAGTGGACGCCCTAGTGAAGTTGACAATCTGCGCCGATGGGGTAGCCAACGGTAACTGCACTTTGACGGCCGCCGAGTTTCAGGCACTGGGCTATAAAGACATTGATACACAGGAAGAAGTTGATGCTCTTAATGCTGATTTGGACGCTCTTGTCTTGACATCCAATGAGGAAGAAAAAAGGATAACTGAAGTAGTTAATGCAGTTATCGAACGTTTCCGCCCAGACCCTGAGACGACCACGCCTCCGACGACTGCGCCTCCGACGACTGCGCCTCCGACGACTGCGCCTCCGACGACTACTTTGCCACCTCTGGACCTACTTCCAGAAAGCAATGGCATTGAGACGCCCCCCGATCAAGCGGTTGTCGTGATTGATGGTGTCGTCATTGACCTTTTGGTGACAATCAATGAAGACAATTCGGCGACTATCGAGTATCCAGGGAATTTCATTGTTCGAATTATTCCCACCCAGCCAGAAGATGGTGCCCTCCCTACTGACGGGACTTCAGGAATACGTGTCTATCGAGACCGTACCGTTGCAGTAAATGGAGAGGGCTTTGCATCTGAAACTGAAGTTGAAGTGTGGATCAACTCAACGCCAATCAAACTCGGTACTGCGCTCACTGATTTGAGTGGCGGATTTAGCAAGACCTTTGATGTTCCGCCTGGAATCGAATTCGGCGAACACACGCTGACCTTAGGCGGAAATCTGCCCGATGGAGCATTCGTTAGCGTGTCGATAGGACTTGTTGTCGTTGATGTTGACGAAGTGGTCCCGTCACCGCCAGATGATGGTTCAAATAGTGATGGTGGTTCAACAACTGGTGGGGACGGAACTGGTGACAACGGCGGTACCGCTAATAACCCAGGTGGCGAGCCGTACGACCCTAAGTCTGAACCAAAGTCGGTCATCAGTTTGCTGGGTGACATGGCAGGATTAATGGCATTGGCTGGGATGGCTGTCGCTGGCCGCCGCCGTGAAGATGATTCAGATGATGATTCAGATTCGGATGAACGCGGTTCAGGTGAAGTCTCTGATGTTGCGGTGAAACATCATACGGTGTCAGCAGATTCCACTGATGACATTCTTCGAATGCCAAGAAGTTCATTGCTTGACCGGATTGTCACCGCACTACCAGTCAAGTTGGCGCGGTTCTCGCCAATGATTGGTCGTGTTTTTATTGATGGAATATATCTTCGCTCATTGTTTGGTTTGACATGGATCATCATGCCGTTACTCGCAATAATCGGCGGAATTGGTTCGGCTGTTAGCACCGATTTCAATGCGGTCATGCCGTCATTGGCGTGGCTGATATTGATCGTTGTGATCGGTACCTTTGATGCGCTCGCAGGATTTATGGCTGCATCAATATTTGGAATATTGATTGTTCTTGGCGGAGGAATCAACTCAACTGATTCGATACGGGGTCTCTTAGGAGTCTGGGTGTTCAGTTTTGCTATTCCTATGTTGGCAAGTGCGTCGCGTCCGTTCCGGCGTAAAGATGCTGAGGGTATTGCTGGCATTTGGGATCGAACAGCAGACTTCGTGATGATTGTGTTGTTTGGTGCTTGGGCAGCAGGCTCAATGTTTGGATCTCTTCCTGGCTTAACTGGATTCCGACCGTCATATGCCGATGATGTCTCACGTATTCAAATTATTGTGTTGGTTGTATTGATTCTGCGTTATCTACTTGAGAACTCAGCAGTTGTTTTGACTCCAAGTCGAATGCTTGAGTTGTCGGATTTGAAGCTTCCCGATCCAAGTAATGCACAAGTTGTCATTTCATCACTCTTCCGTACGGCATCATTTACATTCGTTGCCGTTGTCTTTATCGGCAACAACTGGGCACTTTGGACTGGCGCTGCTCTTTATCTATTGCCAAAAATTGTTGCAACTGTTGATGAAAGTTTCCCGAATAGCGAAGCGTTGCATCGCTACTTACCTCGCGGAATCTTAAAAGTCACATTCATGATGTTTGTCGCACGATGGTGGGGTCAACTCTTGACTTCAAATATTGACGATGCTGAGAAGATGTTGACCTTTGGTTTTGTATTTCTCGGAATGCCCGGATTTATCACAACAGTTCTCGGATGGTTTGGTCGATCAAGTAATCAGCCTTGGAAACAAAACTGGTTCACGCGAATTGGCGGACTGATTTTGCTAATCGTCGGTTTCCTGATAGTGCGCGGCGTGTTGCTGAGTTAGAGAAAACCCTTGATTTCATTGACTATTTTGGATAGTTGACCAGTGACGGTTGATTTAGTTATTTCATCGTGTGGTTCTTCAAATACCCGACGAATGCCGCTTGATCGCGGTGTCGTCATGTCGGTAAATCTAATTGAACAGGCCCATGAAAAATGTCGCCATTCTTAAAGATCGCAACTCGGGCTGGACAGGGAAGATCAATGACGAGGTTGTCCTTGAGCGTGATGTGCCGCGAGGTCCAACCGTTTGGCATCTGGCGCTGAATAGTCGGATCTTTACGGCGTCCCAGATGGGATTCAACCGCTTGGGGTACAAGCGAGAAGCCATCGCCAGTGTCAAGCAGTTCTAAGGTCCGACCGCTAGCGAAGAACAGACGGTGGCTCTTGTACACCGGTAACACCATCACCGCAGAGAAACCTGACTCAGGTTTTCCGGGTCGTGCAACAAGGCCAAAAGAACGACCATCAACGACCATCGAAGACACGGGACCGTCCACATCTGCTCCCGGAGGTCGCAGAAAAAACGCTGCATCGTGTTGGCTGCGACCGACGCCTGACTTGCGAAAACCTTTTGGAGCAACAAGGTCGGCGTAGTCGTCAGGCGATATCGGTTCGCTTGAGAGCCACACTCCAAACGTGGCATCGTCCATGATCTCGCCGTAGAACTCACAACCTCCCAATGACCAGTTGTGAATCCACGATTTTTCTCCGCCAAGAGCAACGATGATGTCTTGCTTTGTGTTCACGACAATTTTCCGATCTCGTTCAGTAGTTTTGCTGACTGACCACTGACGGTCATTTGCTTGCTCGTTGAATCAGCATGGCGCTCGGCATAGGTGCGACGGATACCTTCTTTCCACGAGACCTCACATGCTCCCGTGATCGCTCGTCGTTTGGTGACATCGGCGATCGCCCCCCGTTGCGTACCTGGCATATCAACAACTCGCACATCCGGTGTGCGACCAGTGAGTTCTCCCATAAAAGTGCACCATTCTTGGACTGATGGAGTTTCGTCACCTGCCCAATTGACAATGGTGGCAGGCACACTGGCAGCGTCAAGCAATGCTTCAAGTTGATTGTTGATGTCATCTTGATGAATCAGGCTGTAGCGACACGGGTCCCAACGAGTGACTATTGGTTTGTCAGCTAAAACCCAATCAAGATGATAGGTAGGCAACCCACCGTTGGGTCCGTAGGAGGCATTCATGCGGGCAATGGTGACAGGGATGTTGTAGGCGCGAGCACAAAAGCGGGCGACTGCCTCCTCAGCAATTTTTGAGATTGAATAAGTCGGAGACATGACGTAGTTGACATCACCGAGTGGATCTTTTTCGCTGAAGGCATGGAGTGGATCTGTGACAGGCTTATACACAGATTGGGTTGACATGATCAGAGCAGCTTTTACTCGCTGACAATGTTTGAGTAACAGACCTGTTCCTTCGGCATTGACGGTGAGTGCGTGGTTGTAGTCAAGCCCTTCAGTTTTGAAGGCCGCTAAATGCAAGACGTAGGTGAAGTCGTCGGGCAGTGATGAATAGTCACCGGTCGCCAAGTCAATGGCGCGAGTTGTGACGCCGAGCGACTCGACTCTTTCACGCATATCTGGTTCGCCGAATCGAGCAATTCCCCATACCTCATTATTCGCCGCCAAGGATTCAACCAAAGGCAAGGCGATCTGGCCTGCTGGGCCAGTAATCAGAATTTTTTCATCACTGAGCATGGTTATGTCTTACCATGTCAAGGGTTTGCTAGTGCTACGCCATGGGGACCTAAGATCCAATGACGTGCCAGAAATGAGGCTGCAATGAAAATTGATATTTCGCTCGCTATGTCGGGTCCAAGTGAAGCTGCTCCCCGTGCCGCTGAACTTCAGGCTCTCGGAGCCGATGGATTATTCAGTTTCGAGAATGCTCATGATGTATTTTTCCCGTTGGTCTTAGCAAGTACGACGACGAACATTGATTTGATGACCAATGTGGCAATGGCTTTCCCGCGAAGCCCACTGCACCTGGCATATGCGGCTGATGATCTTCAAACCCTCAGTCGGGGGCGTTTCCGTCTCGGCTTGGGTTCGCAAATCCGTCCACATATTCAGAAGCGTTACGGGTCAGTCTGGGAAAAACCTGTAGCGCAGATGCGTGAATGGGTCTGCGCCACAAAGGCAATCCTTGATCACTTCGCTGGCGAGGGCCCATTTGATTTTCGTGGCACATGGACAACGCACACGCTGATGACACCCAACTTCAATCCAGGGCCGAATCCTTACGGAAAGGTTCCAGTGCTCGTTGGTGCTCTTGGTCCAAAGATGACTGAGATGGCTGCCGAGGTAGCCGACGGATTACTCGTCATGCCTTTTAATTCGGAACGTCACTTTGTGGAGCGGACTATGCCTGCGATTGAACGTGGTTTCGCTAAGGGTGGTCGCCAACGAAGCGATTTTGAGATCATCGTGGAAGTGATTTGTGCTGTGGGGGAGACTAGCGAGGAGATCGCAACTGCCATGAGTGGTGTGAAAACCTTGATTGGCTTCTATGGTTCGACGCCTTCTTACCGTCCAGTCCTCGAGGTCTTAGGGCGCGGGGACTTGCAAGTTGAACTCAATGCTTTGTCAAAGCAAGGCGATTGGGCAGGTATGGCGAGCAAGATAGACGAAGATCTCTTACGGACTATCGCCGTTGTTGGGAC
>WLTJ01000034.1 GCA_009705435.1 Actinomycetota bacterium
GATCGTGTAATTCGCGGGCGATGCGGCGACGTTCATCATTAGCGCCTCCGAGGCGCAAGCTTTTGAAGAGATTGGCGTTATCAACGGCCACACCTAAGGCGTCGGCTAACCCAGTCAGCACTTGCACTTCGCGGTCAATATTGACCATTGAGCGCCATTCGCAGGCGATGATGCCGATGATTGTTCCCCGTGATCGAAGAGTGCTGTAGGCGCCGATCACTGCCTCTGTGGCAAAGCCCAAATTCTCCGCGTTGATTTCGCTACGAATACTGTTGTTCTGTTCTAGACATAGAAGAGCGGCATCTGGAATGTCATTCAACTCGAGTGGGGTAGGTGCAGCAGAACCTCGTCCGCGCACGGCCAAATATGTGTCGGTGTTATTCTGCTTCAGCAAAATTGTCGTGACGTCGGACTTGATGAGGAGTTGAACTTGCTCCACTGCTTGATCCAAGACGGTTTCGAGATGTAACGACGATGGCAAGGTCAGGGCAACTTTTTGCAAGGCCACGAGTAACTCATTGGCTATGGCGAGATCGTCGCCATCCGCCCGGTGCGAGTGAGTAGCGCCAATCTCTGTGTTCACATCCTTCTTGACGGACCTTTGGCGCACGTTGAGGCCAACAAGAGAAGGAACGACGAGAAGGAGAATCAGTAAGAAATCTTGAATGAATGGTGCGCTAGGCGAATCAACGAAGAGTCGGTGACTGAGTAATGCGATGGCGGTGAGGCCGTGAGCGATAAGGACCAACATCCATGTTCCGGCGCAGGAGGCCGTCAAGGTCACGGCTATCAGCAACGAGATAACAGGCGAATGTAAACCTCCTGTCATGGTGCTGAGTATGAGTAGGAAGAAAACTTCACCAATGATCTGACGACGCACGACAAGAGTGTCAACAAGTTGCAGGGGTCTCACCGTCAAATAAATTGTGTACATCGCCTCACCGAGAATCGCCACCCCAAGGATTCCGAAACCGTGGCTGAGGGCACTACTGCCTTGAATGCTGGCCGCTAACAATGCGATCCAACGTAATGGGAGCAGAGAATCCGCGAGATTCAGTCCACCTCTGCGCCATAAGGAGTTTGAGTTCGAAGTTGAACGGCGGTCAACCCCTAACGGAGGGTCAGAAAGTCGTCGGCGACGCTCTACGAGGGGCCAAGACATGTCACCTGTTTGGTCAGACGCGGCGGCGACACGCATTGAGGGGTGATTCCTCGCTTGCTCGTTACGTTTGTCATCCACAATTGTCAGAGTACTTGTCCTGCGATGCCCTAGCGTGTTGTTGTGATTCTCGTTGGCTTAACAGGTGGTATTGGATCGGGCAAGTCCACGGTCTCAGGGTTATTGCAGGCTCGTGGGGCAGTCATTATTGATGCTGACGCGATTGTCCGAGAAGTTCAGCAACCGGGGTCACCGGTGCTGGCAGAACTGGCACAAAAGTTTGGATCAGATGTGCTCGCTGAGGACGGTTCTCTAGACCGCCAGGCTGTGGCCAATATCGTATTTACAGATCCCGATGCCTTGAAGTCATTGAATGCGATCGTTCATCCGGCGGTGGGGCGCGAAATGAATCAACGGATGATCGCTCAAAGGGCCAGCAGTAACGTCGTTGTTCTCGATATTCCTCTCTTGACAGAGAATCCTCGGGAAGGTCTGCAAGGCCGAATTGTGGTTGATATTCCCGTTGAGTTACAGGTCCAACGCCTGACGAGTTTTCGCGGTTTTGATGAGGCGGATGCGCGGGCTCGCATCTCTCGACAGGCCACTCGTCAAGAGCGTCTTGATAAGGCCGACTTTGTTGTGGATAACAGCGGGGGATTAGAGGACCTCATTCCCCAGATTGATCTGCTTTGGGCATGGCTAGTGTCCTTGCCTCAGCTTCCACCTGATTATGAGCCAATAACGCCAGTGCCCAACGGCGGGCCCAAAGTTCCATGACAGGGCCTGAGCACATACCTTTTCGAGTCGTCGCCGATTACGCCCCAGCGGGAGATCAACCTCAAGCGATCGCCCAATTGTCCCAAGGTATTGACGATGGACTGCGTTTTCAGACCTTGCTGGGCATTACAGGATCAGGCAAGAGCGCCACGATCGCCTGGACTATTGAAAAAACCCAACGCCCAACTTTGATCCTGGCTCCCAACAAAAGTCTGGCTGCGCAGTTGGCTCAAGAAATGATGGAGTTTTTCCCAGATAATCGGGTGGAGTACTTCGTCAGTTATTACGACTACTACCAACCCGAAGCGTACATTGCTTCCTCGGATACTTTCATCGAAAAAGATTCATCCATTAACGACGACATTGACCGTTTGCGGCATTCTGCGACGGCCGCTCTCTTGACTCGCCGCGACACAATTGTGGTGGCATCGGTTTCGTGTATTTATGGAATGGGCGACCCAGAGGAATATCGCGGGCAGTTACTCGAGCTTCATGCGGGCGTGGATTACGACATGAGAAGCATCCTTCGGCGACTCGTTGACCTGCAATACGACCGCAACGATATGAGTTTGGGTCGAGGCAAATTTCGTGTCCGCGGCGACACCATTGAGATCCACCCCGCTTATGAAGAATCCGTCTTGCGAGTTGAACTCTTTGGAGACACTGTTGAACGCTTAACGATGATTGATCCTCTGACTGGGGAAACTCTGCGTGAACTCAGTCAAACAATGGTTTTCCCGGCCACTCACTATGTGACAGGTGCGGAACGCATGCAACGTGCGATGTTAGGGATTGAAGTTGAATTGCAGGAGCGTCTGGCGACATTTGCGGAGGAAGGCAAATTGTTGGAAGCGCAACGTCTGCGGATGCGCACACAGTACGACTTAGAAATGATGCAAGAGGTCGGATACTGCAACGGTATTGAAAACTATTCACGTCATATTGATGGACGTCAAGCAGGCGAGCCGCCATTCACTTTGCTTGACTATTTCCCGAAAGACTTTTTGTTAGTCATTGATGAAAGTCATGTTGCCGTGCCGCAACTACATGGACAATTTGCCGGCGACAGAAGTCGGAAAGATATTTTAGTTGAGCATGGTTTTCGGCTACCGAGCGCACGAGATAACCGTCCGTTGCATTTTGATGAAGTTGTGGAGAGAGTGAATCAGTGCGTTTTCCTCTCGGCGACTCCGAGTCCATATGAGATCAAGATTTCGCAAAAAGTGGTGGAACAGATTGTCCGTCCGACGGGTCTTGTGGACCCAGAAGTAATCATCAAGCCGACAAAGGGTCAGATTGATGATCTGATGGAGCAGGTCAATAAACGGGTGACTATGGGAGACCGTGTTCTTGTGACCACGCTCACCAAGAAAATGGCTGAGGATCTCACTGAGTATTTGCTGGAGCAGGGTATGCGGGTGCGTTATTTGCACAGCAATATTGACACCATTCAACGCATTGAGATTATTCGCTCGCTGCGCTTAGGTGAATTTGATGTGCTTGTGGGTATCAACCTTCTGCGTGAGGGGCTCGACCTCCCTGAAGTCAGTTTGGTGACCATTCTGGATGCCGACAAAGAGGGATTTTTGCGCAGTGAGACTTCGCTGATACAGATGATCGGTCGCGCGGCGCGAAACGTTGATGGTCAAGTGGTGATGTACGCGGATCGTGTCACCCCGTCAATGCAACGGGCCATTTCTGAAACAAATCGACGACGCCAATTGCAGGTTGCCTACAACTTGGAACATGGCATTAACCCACAAACCATTCGCAAAGCAGTCGGGGATATTTTGGCAATGCTTCGGCCTGGCGGAGATGGCTCCGCTCCCGTTCCCGGCAAAGATCGCCGACGTCAGAAAGAGCGTGACAAGGTTCAGCGTGAACTGCGCACATTGCCGCAACAAGAACTCGCTCGTTTAGTTCTAACCCTTGAAGAGGAGATGCATGAGGCTGCGGCCGCTCTTAAGTTTGAGTACGCGGCGCGTTTGCGGGATGAAATAAACGAACTTCGACGAGAAATTCGTGACGCAGGTTAGGGCACACTTGTTGTCCACTAACTAGTCTCAAACTATGTCTGATCGTCTCGTTGTTCGTGGTGCGCGTGAGCACAATTTAAAGGATGTCAGCATTGACATTCCCCGAGACAAAATGGTGGTCTTCACTGGCCTTTCGGGCTCGGGTAAGTCGTCATTAGCCTTTGACACAATTTATGCTGAAGGGCAGCGACGCTATGTCGAATCATTGAGCGCCTATGCGCGACAATTTCTCGGACAGATGGATAAGCCTGACGTGGATGTCATCGAAGGACTCTCACCAGCGATTGCTATTGACCAAAAGTCGGCGAGTAAAAACCCGCGATCCACTGTTGGAACCATCACTGAGGTCTACGACTACTTGCGACTGCTGTACGCGCGCATTGGAGTGCAACATTGTCCGAACGATGGGACTAAATTGTCCCGCCAGACACCGCAACAAATCGTTGACCGAGTTCTCCTACTCGCAGAGGGAACGCGTTTTCAGATTTTGGCTCCGGTCGTCAAGGCCCGTAAGGGTGAGTACGACACTCTCCTCAATGAACTTGCCGGGCAAGGTTTTGTACGCGCCAGGGTCGATGGCGAAGTTGTTGACATCGTTGAGTTCCTGAAAAGAGACGCCAAGTTGGCGCGTTACGAGCAGCACACCATTGACATCGTCGTGGATCGGCTTGTTCGCAAAGACGGAATTGAACGCCGACTCACCGACAGCCTTGAAACTGCATTGCGCCTCGCCGAAGGTGTGGCGATGATTGAGATCGTTGGAGACAAATCTGGTGATGAAGAAAGCCTGACATTTAGTCAGCATTTGGCATGTACTAAATGTGGTACTTCATTTGATGAGCCAGCACCGCGAAACTTTTCGTTTAACTCCCCATTTGGGGCGTGCGTTACCTGTGACGGGTTGGGCACAACGTTTGAGGTCGATCCCGAACTCGTCATCCCCGACCCCGACCTAGCACTGAATGCTGGGGCGATTGCGCCCTGGCGAAGTGCCACGACTGGTTTTTTTCATCGAGTTCTTGAATCGGTCGCAGAAGATAACAAGATCGACCTGACGAAGCCTTGGAACAAACTGACTGCGAAGACTCAAAAACTGGTCTTGCATGGTTTGCCAGGAAATGTGACTGTGAAGTTCAAGAACCGGTATGGACGCGCGCGTCAATTCAACACCACTTTTGAGGGTGTCATCCCGTGGATCAAGCGTCGACATGAATCCGCAGAAAGCGATTGGACTCGCGAACAGTACGAGGGTTACATGCGCTTAGTGCCGTGTTCGGCCTGTGAAGGTGCCCGGCTCAAGCCGTCCACATTGGCGATCACGATCAATGATCGCAATATTTCTCAGGTGTGTGAAATGTCCATCGGGGAGTCTGCGAAATTTTTAGAAGGCTTGGTTCTCTCAGATCGAGACGCGATGATCGCAGCACGGGTCGTTAAGGAAGTAAATGCGCGACTCGGATTTCTGCTCAATGTGGGGCTGGATTATCTGAGTTTGTCGAGAGCCGCAGGAACCTTGGCGGGTGGCGAAGCGCAACGCATTCGTCTGGCGAGTCAAATCGGATCTGGGCTGGTCGGTACCTTATATGTGCTTGATGAACCGTCAATCGGCTTGCATCAGCGCGACAATCGCCGTCTGATTGAAACATTGCACCGCTTGCGGGATTTGGGCAACACAGTTTTGGTTGTTGAGCATGACGAAGAAACCATCCGTGAAAGCGACTGGATTGTTGATATCGGACCCGGTGCCGGGGAACACGGGGGAGAAGTTGTGTACAGCGGCCCTGTGAAGGGCATCCTGAAAGTCAAAGAATCAATCACTGGCCAATACCTTGCTGGTAAGCGGTCGATTCCACTTCCAGAGAAACGCCGCACTCCTGGTTCACAGTGGCTAGAAATCGTTGGAGCACGGGAACACAATTTACAGAATGTGACCGTGAAGATTCCTTTGGGATGCTTCGTTGCGGTGACCGGCGTGTCAGGTAGTGGTAAGAGCACTCTTGTGCGAGATATTTTGCTGCCAGTTTTGATGCAACACATCTACAAATCAAAAGATGCACCTGGCAAACATAAGAAGATCAATGGTGTTGAGCATCTAGACAAAGTCATCGACATGGATCAATCTCCGATTGGGCGTACGCCACGGTCCAACCCCGCTACGTATACAGGAGTCTTTGACAATATTCGTAAGTTGTTTGCCACGACTGCTGAGGCCAAGGTGCGCGGTTACATGCCTGGGCGTTTCTCTTTCAACGTGCAAGGAGGTCGATGTGAAGCATGCTCGGGAGACGGCAATATCAAAATCGAGATGCACTTTTTGCCGGATGTGTATGTTCCCTGTGAAGTCTGCAAGGGCGCGCGCTACAACCGGGATACTTTGGACATTACTTTCAAGGGTAAGAATATTGCCGACGTTTTAAATATGCCTGTAGCTGAAGCTGTTGATTTTTTCTCCAATCAACCAGTCATCGCGCGACACATGCAGACACTGGTTGATGTTGGTTTGGGTTACGTTCGTTTAGGTCAATCGGCTCCAACATTGTCGGGCGGTGAGGCGCAACGAGTGAAACTCGCAGCTGAACTAGCGAAGAGGAGTACTGGTCACACGATCTATCTGCTCGATGAGCCCACAACTGGTTTACATTTCGAAGACGTCAGGCGTTTGTTGACGGTGTTATCGCGTTTGGTGGATCAGGGAAATACGGTTCTGGTGATTGAACACAGTTTGGATGTCATTAAGACAGCTGATTGGCTGATTGATCTTGGTCCTGAAGGCGGAAAAGGCGGTGGACTCATTGTGGCTGAGGGCTCGCCAGAAGTTGTGGCAGATACCCCAGGGAGTTACACAGGTTTTTATCTCAAGCCACTTATGGAACTTGGTTAGTAGGGCACACCCATGGTGATGCGACCACCTGCGGGATCAATACCGGAATTACCGGGGTCGTACCAGTTTAAGGATGTCCATGGTCGGGTCATCTATGTTGGCAAGGCTTCAAATTTGCGGCAGAGGGTTTCCAATTACTTTCAGGATCCTGCTTTGCTCCACCCTCGCACGGCGCAGATGGTGGAGACCGCTGAGACGGTTGAGTGGCTGACAGTACGTAATGAAGTTGAAGCGTTGATACTTGAGTTCAGCCTGATTAAAGAACACAGACCACGTTTTAATGTTCGTCTACGCGACGACAAAAGTTACCCCTTTTTAGCAGTGACAACCGATGAAGAATGGCCGAGGGCGCTCGTGATGCGCGGGAGAACACGCAAAGGAACACGTTATTTCGGTCCTTTTCCGCATGCACATGCAATTCGTGACACGCTAGATCTTCTATTGCGGACCTTTCCGATACGAACGTGTAGCCCAAGTAAATTTAATCAGCACAACAAACTCGGCAGACCATGCCTCTTATTTCATATTGAGAAATGCAGTGGACCCTGTGTTGGCGAAGTGAGTGAGCAGGAATACGCCAACTTGGTGAAGGATTTTTGCAACTTCCTTGATGGTGACACGGATGAAGTCGTTCAACGACTTCAAGATGACATGTCACTGGCGTCAAAGAATCTCGAGTACGAGAAGGCGGCGCGATTACGTGATCGATTGCAGTCGGTGGCTAAAGCAATTGAAAAGCAACAGATCGTCGGCGAACGCAATGAAGATATCGACCTGATCGGCATTGCTCAAGACGAACTTGAAGCTGCCGTGCAAGTTTTCTATGTTCGAAAAGGTCGAGTAGTGGGACGCAAAGGCTTCGTCCTTGACAAAGTTGAAGACCTCTCGCAAGCGGGTCTTGTTGATCGGATCATCGAGGCTTTATATGGCGATGAACCCTTATTGGGCATCCCGAAAATGCTTTTGGTTCCTGAATTGCCTGAATCAATGGCGACCTACGAAGAATGGCTGAGTTTCCAACGAGGCACAAAAGTTGAGATTCGCATCCCTCAGCGGGGCGACAAACGTGAACTGCACGAACTAGTCACGCGCAATGCCATCGAAGAATTTCATCGCCACCGTATGAAGCGTTCAAGTGACCACAATAGTCGGAGCCGCGCTTTGACTGAGTTGCAAGACTTGCTCGGCCTCGCTGAGGCACCGTTGCGCATCGAGTGTTACGACATGGCGCATTTGCAGGGCACGGATTATGTCGGCTCAATGGTGGTTCTTGAAGACGGACTTCCCAACAAGCGTGAATATCGTCGGTTTAAGGTGAAGGATGTTCCTGGTAACGATGATTACGCGGCGATGGAAGAGGTTCTGACCCGCCGTTTCAAGGCCTACCTCGAGGAGCGGGATCAAGTCAGTGACACTGAGGCGCTGGCAACTGGAGAGCGTAAGCGTTCCAAGCGTTTCGCTTATCCTCCCCAATTGCTTTTGGTGGACGGTGGCAAGGGGCAATTGGGCGTAGCGGAGCGGGTTTTGAAAAATCTAGGTCTTGACACTGAGATTCCCGTTGCTTCACTAGCGAAACGTTTTGAAGAGGTATTTATCCCGGGTCAAAGCCAAGCAGTTGAAATTCCGCGAGGAAGTGAAGCGTTATTTATGTTGCAACGCATTCGCGATGAGGCTCACCGCTTTGCGAACTCGTTTCATCGTGAATTACGGGATAAGCGAATGGTCTCCAGTGCGCTTGATGGCATTGAGGGTCTGGGCGAAGCCCGCAAAAAGAAGATCACGCAAGCTTTTGGGGGAGTGAATGCCGTGAAGCAAGCGTCTTTAGAGGACCTGCGCTCCCAATCTTGGCTACCAGAGGCAGTGGCGCAAGCAATCTTTGATAAGTTCCACTAATCAACAAAGGGAAGAATGTCTGTTCGAAATCGTTCGTAAGCGTTCAATCGTGAGACGGGATCTCGTCCTAAAGTAAAATCCGGAATGATAATCTCGTTGTAGCCAAGTTCTTTGAAGAGATTGAGCTGCTCAATGATGTGCGCATCCGAGCCGACAATTGTGCGATCTGCCGGTGCCGCAAGGCGGATCTTTTCAATCGTCTTTTCATCCTCTGCAAGGAAAAACATCGCTTGGACTGATTTGTGAACCGTATCTGGATCGCGTCCAACAGATTCACAAGCAGAGCGAAAGGTATCAATGACCCGACTCGCAGTCTCAACGTGACCCCAAGTGTTCCATTCATCTGCATAGCGCGCAGATATCTTTTGCATTCGTGGTCCTCCAGTGCCAACCATGATGGGCAAAGGGTTCTGCACTGTTGTTGGTTGACAAGGAGCATCAGTGATGGAGAAATGCTTGCCTGCGAATGACGTGCGGGGTTCATTGAGAAGTGACTTGATGATTTGAATTGCTTCTTCAAAACGATCCACGCGATCTTTGCCGGATAGAAGATCAATGCCGTAAGCGTGATGTTCGTTGACCTGCCAACCGGCACCTATCCCGAGGACGAGACGACCATCAGAAATCCGATCGATTGTTGCCGCCGTATTCGCTAGGACTGCTGGATGGCGCACGGTTGTTGGGCTGACTAGAGAACCAATGCGCAAGGTCTTGGTGACTGCAGCAACGGCGGCAATGACGCTCCAGCATTCGTGCACATTGCCGTCCAGAACTTCGCCAACTTCTGAATTGGGCATGAAATGGTCGGCGTACCACAGGCAGTGCCAGCCCTGGCGATCACCATATTCCGCCAAATCGCGAACTTCCTCCCAAGAACGCTCGGGAGATGGCCACAAGGAAAACTTCATCGATGATTTCACGGATGCACTCATGCTCTCAGGGTAGTGGGCTCGTAACCTTGCGATGTGAGTACTTCTGGAAATGACAATGACCTGTGGGAAGAGAATGCGCAGTGGTGGATCGACGGGTTCACTGAAGGGGCGGATGCTGAATACGAAGAGCAGATTCTGCCGTTAGCTGCTCAAGAGTTACAGGGCATGGGCAGTGTGCTCGATGTTGGATGCGGTGATGGACAGGTTTCGCGCCTTGCCACCAAGATCGGTGCTTCATTTGTAGCGGGTATCGATCCGACATGGAATCAAGTTCGCGTGGCTGCTGAACGTGGCGGCGGAATCCATGTGAGTAAGGCTGGAGCAGACGCCCTCCCATTTTTTGACGAGACATTCGATGCTGTTGTGGCTTGTTTAGTTTTTGAACATATCGGCGACGTGGATGCCGCAATCTCAGAGGTGGCAAGGGTTCTACGACCGAGAGGTCGCTTCTGCTTCTTTTTGAATCATCCGCTCCTACAGACTCCGGGGAGTGGCTGGATTGATGATCATGTGCTTGATCCTCCCGAGCAATATTGGCGGATCGGTGATTATCTGATTGAGCAAGAGTCACATGAGGAAGTCGAAAAGGATATTTTCATCCCCTTCATCCACCGCCCGTTAAGTCGCTATGTCAATGCCCTGATTCAAAATGGCCTCTATGTCGAGCGGATGCTAGAGCCCGCGCC
>WLTJ01000035.1 GCA_009705435.1 Actinomycetota bacterium
AATCAGCAACCGAAGTCTAAAAATTATTTGCGGTTACGCGCTGCAATCTCGGCGATATCGCGCATGATCTGACTGAGTTTGAAGTCCTTAGGTGTGTACACCGCGGTGACGCCGGAGGCCAAAAGAATCGGACGATCCTCCTCGGGGATAATGCCGCCGACAACAACTGGAATCTCCACACCTTCTTTTTTCAATTCAGCCATCACCGCTGGTACTAATGCCATATGTGATCCCGACAAGATTGAGAGACCAATGACATCTGGATCTTCGTCGCGAGCACTGGCGGCAATCTGCTCAGGTGTCAAACGGATGCCTGAATACACCACTTCCATCCCTGCATCGCGTGCCGCAACTGCAATCTGCTCGGCGCCGTTGGAGTGACCGTCGAGACCTGGTTTGGCGACCAGCAACTTTGGTGGACCACCCGGGATGGTGCGCACGTATGCCGCAACTTGGGCTAATTCGCCGGGTCGTTTACCAACTGCAGCCGAGACCCCAGTGGGAGCGCGAAATTCGCCGAAGACTTTGCGCAACACACTGGACCATTCGCCAGTCGTTCCACCAGCACGAGCAAGAGCGATTGAAGGCTCCATGATGTTGGTATTTGATTCGGCCGCCTCACGCAAATCATGTAGGGCGGCCTGGACGGCTTTGTCATCGCGAGTTGCTCGCCAGGCTGTGACATCAGCAATCATCTCGCGCTCAACATCGGGGTCAACCTTAACGATTTTTCCTTCACCACCGAGAGGGGATTCTTCAAACTCGGTGTAACTGTTGACGCCGACAACTACTTGATCGCCGCTTTCAATTCGTCGCGTGCGCTCGGCCATTGATTTCACGAGACGACCCTTGAGGGTGTCAACTGACTCGAACGCTCCACCCAAAGCAAGAATCTCTTCGTATTCGCTCCAAGCCGCATCACGAAGTTCAGCGGTTTTACTCTCAATAACTTTTGAGCCATCAAAAATGTCAGGGTATTCGAGTAAATCAGTTTCAAAGGCGAGGACCTGTTGCATCCGCAGACTCCATTGTTGATCCCACGGACGCGGTAGACCAAGCGCTTCATTCCATGCTGGTAACTGAATTGATCGAGCACGAGCGTTTTTGGACAGTGACACGGCCAGCATTTCGAGCACAATACGTTGCACATTGTTTTCTGGTTGGGCTTCGGTGAGACCGAGAGAGTTCACTTGCACGCCGTAGCGAAACCGGCGAGCTTTTTCATCAGTCACGCCGTAACGCTCAAGACCGATGCGGTCCCACAATTCAGTGAAGGCACGCATTTTGCATATCTCTTCAATGAAACGAATGCCCGCGTTGACAAAGAAAGACATGCTGCCAAACACTTGACTGAATTGTTCGGGTGGAACCTGACCAGAATCCTTGACGGCATCAAGAATACCGACGGCGTTGGCAAGTGAAAAAGCGATTTCTTGCACTGGCGTCGCGCCTGCTTCTTGCAAGTGATACGAGCAGACATTCATCGGGTTCCACTTGGGTGCATTGTTGGCGCACCAAGCAACCATGTCAACGATCAAGCGACGCGAAGGGATGGGCGGAAAAATGTAGGTTCCGCGCGAAAGGTATTCCTTGATGATGTCATTTTGCGTTGTGCCGCGTAACGCATCAGCGGGCACATCCTGTTCTTGTGCATTGGCAACATACAAGGCCAACATCCATGCTGCTGGAGCATTGATAGTCATTGATGTATTCATTTGCCCCGGGGGAATGCCGTCAAGCAAAGTGCGCATATGCCCGAGGTGAGCGACAGGTACGCCAACCTTGCCCACTTCACCAGCGGCCATCGCCGAGTCGGGGTCGTAACCAGTTTGTGTGGGAAGGTCGAAGGCGATGGACAGACCCGTCTGACCCTTAGCTAAGTTGGTGCGGTAGAGGTCATTAGAAGCGCGAGCGGTGGAGTGCCCTGAATAGGTGCGCATCAACCATGGGTCATCGCGTCGAACTGCTTTGTCGCCTGAGTCAGCCATGTGTCTCAGTCTGTCGCAAGATTGGGCTTTTCTGCGCCTCTTTCAGCAATCTCAAGTAGCTATCTCGGGTGATATCCACAGCACCCAGAGATTTCAAGTGTTCAGTCGTCCACTGCACATCAAACAAAACCACGCCGGCAGCGTCAAGTAGTGCGACCAGGGCGACCAGGGCGGTCTTGGAGGCATCAGTGTGGGTATGGAACATACTTTCTCCGGCAAAAAGTCGTCCGATCCGTACACCGTAAATACCGCCGACAAGTTGTTCATCCAAAAATACTTCAACGCTGTTGGCCCATCCTGAGCGGTGTAGCAACGTGTAGGCGTCAATGAATTCATTGTTAATCCAGCCGTGTGGCCGAGCAGAACTTCCGCAGGCTTGCATCACGTCGGTAAAACAAGTATCAACGCGCACCGAAAATTGAGTCAGATTTTTTTGTAATGACCGCGAAATGTGTACAGCATCAAGGGGGATGATTCCACGAGTGACGGGGCTCCACCAACCCAATTGTTTTCGATCCATGGGCATCGGAAACAAGCCATGTCGATATGCCTGAATCAAAGTACCCGGCTCAAGATTGGCACCGATGGCGATGAGATCATCATCTTGCATTGGTACCGAATCAAAGTTCCATTCGGTTTCGGGATCTTCGCTTTGTGGGCGATTGAAGGCGTTGATGTTCTCGGGGGTCAGCACCCAAGGCATCACATCTCCGGCTCGCACCTCAGTAACTGTAGAAGCCAGCTTTGGTCTTGCGACCTAATTTTCCAGCGGCAACCATACGGCGCAGCGTGGGCATAGCGGCATAGTTCGGGTCACGGAACTCGTTGTACAGCGCATCCAAGATGGCGAGCGAAGTATCAAGACCAACCAGATCGAGTAGTGCGAAAGGTCCCATCGGGAAATTACAGCCACCCTTCATCGCGGTGTCAATGTCGGCCATATTTGCGGTGCCCTGTTCGAGCATGCGGATGGCGTTGTTGAGATAAGGGAATAACAGGGCATTGACGATGAAGCCAGCGCGGTCTAATACTTGCACTGGTTGCTTGGTGCAAGTCTCAGCAAAGGCAGTGGCAATTTCAATAGTCGCGTCACTCGCTGACAATGGGCGCACGATTTCAACAAGGGGCATCGCAGTAGCCGGATTGAAGAAGTGGATACCGCACACCAACTCAGGGCGGGAGGTACACATCGCTAATTCAATAACAGGCAAGGTTGAAGTATTGGTAGCGAGGATTGCTGTTGGCTTAACGATCGCATCAAGTTCGGCGAACAAGGATTTCTTGGTCTCGAGATCTTCAACGACGCTCTCAATGACGAGGTCGCAGTCAGCCAAAGCACTGAGTTCACTCACTGCAGTAATACGACCAAGAATTGCGCCTTTTTCTTCTTCGGTCAATCGACCCTTCTCAACTTGCTTGGATAGACCTTTGCCCACAGAGGCAACCATTGCCTCTGCCGTTGCCTGACTACGTGAACGAACGATCACATTCATGCCACCGCGAGCGATGACCTCAGCGAGTCCTGATCCCATGATGCCTGAGCCGACGACTCCAACGGTCTTGATTGTCATATGCATTCTCCTTGAAAGGGGCCGCGCCCGATGTCCTGTGACGAGACTAGTTACCAATTAGTAACTAGTCCAAAGCCTGCTGTTTACCTTGGGGAAGTACTCTTTGGAGGTGCCGATTACTTCGAGTGACCTTACTGACCTCGTGGAGCATCCCGACCGCCTGATCAATCTTTCAGCGGTGCATAATTTTCGAGATCTTGGTGGCTACCCAACTGCTGATGGCCGCCAGACCGTTTGGCGCAAAGTTTTCCGTGCCGATGGTTTGTATCGGCTGACCAATGAAGATGTTGCCGCACTGCGCCCACTAGCGCTGCAGACGGTGATTGATCTACGTACACCCGATGAATTGAGTGAGAGTGGCACTTTCCCCCTTGATCAACACCCAGTTGATTTTCATCACCTATCAATCATTGACCACACATGGGACCTTGATGAGGCGCACCAATTTTCTGGTGACCAGTCAGCCTTTTTGCAATCCAAATATCATTTGATGTTGCAACAAGGTGGTCAGCGTGTCGGCCAAGCGTTACGGATTTTGAGCGCACAAGAGAACTCGCCCGTCGTTTTCCATTGCGCCGCCGGCAAAGACCGCACTGGCTTAGTCGCCGCCCTTTTGTTATCGGGGTTGGGCGTTGATGATGAAATCGTGAAGGCCGACTACGGGTTGAGTGAGATTGCTGGCCAACGTACGCGTGAGTGGGCGACTCGTGTGGAACCTGGATTCGCGGAACGTTTTGCCGCGATGCCGGCGGTTTTTTTAGCGGCTCATCCCAACTCGATAGGCGGACTCTTGTCCGATTTACGCGAAACTCATGGAACAATTCGTGATTACTGCTCGACTATTGGCGTGGAGAATTCGCATTGGCAATCTTTGGAAGACCTTTTACTGGAAACGCCCTAGAGCAGTCAGAGGGGTGCTTCGAGGCGTACGCTCAAAGCATGACTGGAATTATCGCTCTGCAGGGTGGAGGCGCGTTTAGCCTTCATGATCAACTTGATGCTCGTCTTCTTGAAGAGGTGCGCGCAAAACGTGTAGTCGTGCTACCAACAGCAGATGCTTTTGAGAAGCCAGAGATTCTCGTATCAGCGGCTAAGTCATGGGCACAGCGACTGGGTATTGAGGTTGAGGTATTGATGGTGATGCGTCGGACCGATGCCATGGAACAGAGCGCGGCCGATGTCGTTCGCAAAGCACAGGCGGTTTGGTTCGTGGGCGATAATCCGATTCATCTACGAAGTGTCATGAAGGGCACGCCCGTCTGGTCGGCGGTTGAATCTGTTTTTCAAGCGGGGGGACTGGTCGTCGGTGCTGGTGCTCCGGCTTCAGCATTATGTGATCCGATGATTGACCCACGTGGCGGTGCACTTGCGCTCGGTCTCGGATTGCTGAGTGGGATCGCTGTTGTCGCTCAAGCAGAGTTGGTCAGCCCTGACCGCCATACACGTACGAAGAAATTGGCGAACGTACCGTTGGTGTTTCTGCCTTCATCGTCGGCATTGATTCGACGTGGACATGAATGGGAAGAAGTTGGGTCTAACGAAAAAGTCGGTCAACTACCGACCTGATCAGCCTTCTGAAGGTTCAGAAGTGAAGTTGGGGTCAAAAACCCAAGCACCCGGAAAGTGGCGATCTCCGATTGGTCTCAAGTCAGCAAGGAACATCGCTGGTTCAGAGTCCGTCGGAATCTTGACGGAGAAGGTTCCTGTATAGACCTCTTTGGATTGAAGTGTGCGGGCACCGAATTGTTCAGTACCTGGAGCGGTGTCTGAAATGTATGACTTGCCATCAAGGGTGTAGACCCGAAACATTTCTGGTGTGATTGAAATCGGTTCAAGTGCACCACTAGTGATCGACACTTTGAATGAAAATGTTCCATCTTCGGCGGTAATGGGCGTATCAATCTGAATTGAGGCATTGCCGAGGGCAACGAGGTCGTTTGGTTTGTAGGGCATCGTATTGATATCCATGGGCAACGGTGGGTCCGGATCACCCACTTGTGGTGCGGCAGTCGTCGCTGTTGCTTCGCCGCCGTCGCCGCCACAGGCAACTGCAAAAAATGGCGTCAAAATTAATAACGCAACAAGTGTTAGGCGCTTCATATTTTCACTGACGGGCGTAAGCGAGCTGCGACGATAGGCGGTAACAACACAATGGCCAAGATAGAAGCCATGATCAGTAGATAGACGAACGCCGATGTACCGGAATCAGATTCTTCGATAACCACACTTGTTGCGACTGCAACACCCGGTGTTGGTATCCCTGAAGCATCCGTTCCTGTTCCTGTGTCTGCTCCGGTGCCAGTGTTGGTTCCGGTACCTGTTCCCGTGTCGGTTCCTGTTCCTGTGTCTATTTCGGTGCCCGTGTCGGTGCCCGTGTCGGTTCCTGTGTCTGTGCCTGGAACAGTTGTTGCACCTGGAACAGTTGGAGTGCCTGGGACAGTTGTTGCACCTGGAATAGTCGGAGCAGTCTTAGTCACGAGGAAGTCGCCAGTGATGGTTGGGTTCGCGCAACTTTTAATGGCTGGAGCTGCATTTGCACCAGGAATTTTCGCCGCTGCGGAAAACCCGTACTCAACGAGGTTTTTTGGAAGCGGTGCGTAACCCAATTGTTCTGCTTTTTGTTGGCCAGCACACAAGAAATAGAAGATGAAGTCGGACAATGTCGCACCTTTGTCGGCACTAAATGGCGACGCTTCACTTGTTGGCACGATCATGTACGAGTAACTCGAAACGGGGTAAGCACGGGCATCGCGGTTTGTGTACACGCCGTTGAGAACCTGCGTGCCATCACTATTGATTCGTGCACCGAGTAGAGCAACCGTCACATTGATGGCAACGGGTTGGGTGTATGCACCAGATGCATTTTTTACTGACGCCACGGGGAAACCGCGCTCTTTGGCGTAACCATATTCAACGTAGGTAATGGCACCTTCGTTATATGGAGCAGCGACATAGTTGGCGACTCCGTCTGAATACTGCTGGGCTGCGAAACCGCTGTTGGGAAAATCTGGATACAGGGAGGTTGGTGCGCAACCCGAACCAAGATTTGCTTGTTGGCACAAATAGTTCCACGATGCGGAAGCCTGGTTTTCCAAGAACGCCGTGAATTGTGCGGAAGTACCCGAACCATCAGAGCGGATAACGGGCTTGATTCGCGTTGCCGGCATCACTCGTTGTGGATTGTCCGCAACAATTGCGGCGTCATTCCACATCACGACTTGGCCGCTAAAAATTTTGCCCAAAGTTGTTGGTGACAACTGCAGATCAGTAATTTTTTGACCGCTGGCCTTGAGGTTGTACATGAAGGCAGTACCACCAGCCACGATTGGAAGGTATGCATATGGACGACCTGCGGCTGATGCAGTTTCATCGGCGGCTACGTCGCCGTTACGATCGATAAGCGCCGCTTGAAAAGGAATTTCTGAGACAGCAAAGTCAACTTGGCTTTGGTAATAGCTTGCGCGACCGGCAGTCGATCCCACGCCTTGGAAGTTGATGACGAGACCCTGACGAGCCACATCAGCACGCCATTGGTCGACAGCAATTTGGCTCCATGTTGAACCAGCACCATCGACTGGCGCGTCGGCGTGTACCACTGCAGGTGAGACGAAGGCTAGTGAGGTAAATAATGCAGCGGTTGCTTTGACGAATTTCTTGATGCGACGCATCAGCCAAACCTTCCGTTTACATAATCATTGGTGCGGGGATCCACGGGATTGCTGAAGATGGCCTTAGTCGGACCTTCTTCAATGATCCGTCCAGGTTCATTTTCAGCAGCCAAGAAGAAGGCACAACGATGCGAAACGCGCTGCGCTTGTTGCATGTTGTGGGTCACGATAACGACAGTGATCGTTTCACTGATTTCGCTGATGGTCTGCTCAATGCGTCGTGTTGAGGTTGGATCGAGAGCCGAACATGGTTCGTCCATCAGCAACACTTGTGGGCTCACTGCTAGCGAGCGTGCGATACACAGACGTTGTTGCTGTCCACCAGATAACGCACGACCTGGGTCACCGAGACGATTCTTGACTTCGTTCCACAAACCGGCTTTGGTGAGACATGATTCGATGAGATCATCTCGTTCTGAGCGTGTTGATTTAAGGCCTGACAACTTGAGCCCTGCCAACACATTTTCGGCAACAGTCATAGCTGGAAATGGGTTCGGCTTTTGGAAAACCATGCCGATACGACGTCGAACGTCGGTCACAGGAATTGCGCCACGGTAGATGTCGACGCCGTCAATGAGAATTTCACCGGCAAGTGTTGCGCTTGGAACAAGTTCGTGCATGCGGTTGAGGGTTCGTAAGAAAGTGCTCTTTCCGCAACCAGAAGGTCCGATGAGAGCCGTGACTTGGCCTGGTGCCATGTCAAGGTTGACTCCTTCAAGAACTTTTTTGGTTCCGAACCAACATGCAACATTGCTCGCAGTCAATCCTGCGGCTTTGTGGCCAGGATCAAGCAAAGAGATGTCTGATGACATCGCTGTTGTATTTGATGGAGTGGTATCGATTGACGTCATGCCAATCCCTTTCTCTTAAGTCGACGCTTCTTTAGTCGACTGATGTTGTCTGGACCTCGTCCACCAATTGCTCGGGCGATAACGAAGAGAACGAGAACGAGAATGACGAGCACTAAAGCGCCAGTCCATGCTCGCTGTACTTGTGCTTCTTGAGGAAAGCGGATGAGACGGAAAACGAAATAAGGGAGTGCATCTTGTTTCCCTGATAACGGATTGGCATTCATCACGAAGGCACCACCGACAGTCAAAATGAGCGGTGCGGTCTCACCGATAACGCGGGCAACGCCGAGAATGACAGCGGTGACGAGACCAGATTTTGCTGTCGGTAAAACAACTCGTGACGTAGTTCGCCATTCTGTTCCACCGAGGGCCAGCGATGCCTCGCGAAGGCCACCGGGGACTAGTCGTAACACGACTTCGGATGTTCGGGTAACTGTTGGTAAGAACAAAACAGCAAGAGCGAGTGAACCTGCCAAACCAGTTTGCTGATTGCCGAGGGCCAAGATCCAAGCGGCATAAATGAAAAGACCAGCCACAATTGACGGGACAGCGCTCATTGCGTCAATGATCATGCGGAGTGGTTTGGTGAGACGACCCTTGACTTCATTGAGGTATACGGCCGTAGTGATGCCGAGAGGAACCGAGATGAGGCTGGCAATACCAACTTGTTGCAAGGTTCCGACAATTGCGTGTGCTCCTCCACCTTCGGTTGCATCACTGAGTGCGCCAACGAACTTTTGATCTTGGGTGAAAAACTGTGGGCGCAATGAGTGGTAGCCCTTGCTGATGACGTAACCGAGCACCAAAATCAAGGGAACAACTGCAACCATTCCACCAGTCCAGATGAAGGTTCGTGCCAAATGGTCTTTGGCTTTGACTGCGCCACGTAGTTCCCAAACTGCCACTGTGGAGATGATGTTGAAAAACACATACCAACACACCAAAAATCCAAGCGCGCCGGAAACTGGCAGCAAGATTTGGAAGAAGAAGTAACTCAGTGCCAACGCCGAAATGGCAGAGCCAGTCATCACGATGACATCGACTATTTCGATATCGCGAATCTTGATACGTTCTTCGGTATCAATCTTGTCTTCGCCACTGTCGTTGAGAGTCGTGTTCAGAGTCGTTGTCATGTCAGATCTCCGTTGACGATCCGGATCGTGACTTGCTGACCACGGTTGAGGCTGCGGCGTTCACCAACAGCGTGATGATGAAGAGTGCGAGACCAGCAGCCATCAAAGCACTAATTCCGAATGTGCTTGATTCACTGAACTTCAGCGCAATCAGTGCGGCGATGCTGTTTGAGCCCTGATCAAGAATTGACCATTTGGCAGTAAAAGCGGGCGAAATGATGAGCGTGACTGCGATGGTTTCGCCGAGCGCGCGACCAAGGCCGAGCATTGAGCCACCGATGATTCCGCCACGACCAAATGGCAATACCACATCGCGTACAACTCCCCAACGAGTTCCACCAAGGGCCATGGCTCCTTCGCGTTCGCCTGGGGGAGCTTGTGAGAACACTTCACGCATAACTGCGGTACAAATGGGGATCACCATTAACGACACGATGACACCAGAGACGAAGGTTGATGACGGAAAGATGCCAAGCGAAGTTCCGTATTGATCGTCAACATGGAAAAAAGGAATCCAACCCAAGTGATCGGCCATCCACTTCGACAAGGTGATGAGTCGGGGCTGCAAAAAAAACAAGCCCCATAGTCCGTAGATCAAACTTGGGACAGCCGCTAAAAGGTCGATCATCGCTGTGAGCAAACGGCGCATTTTGCGAGGAGCGTATTCGGTAATAAAAAGTGCTGTCGAGAGCGCTACTGGAACCGCGATGAAAAGTGCTACGACTGCGATTTGTACGGTGAAGGGCAAGATTGCGGCGATGCCGAATTTGCCACCTTGATCTGGGGCCCACTCAGAATCGGTGAGGAAACCCCAGCCGGCGACCTTGAGAGCGTCATACCCCTTGACTAACAAGAAGCCACCGATGAGACCCATCAAAATGAAGGTGATGACCGCCGAACTGGTGGCGACTGAGCGGAAGATTCGGTCAACGCCCGAGCGTCGTACGACTGGGTCAACGACCTCGTCGAGAACTGGTATGTGAGCAAGGTCGGCGGGGGCGGATTGACCTACGACTGACACGACATACTTCCTAGGACCTCTATCTGACATCAAGTTGGCGCAATAATGAACGGAAGGTGAATTCGCAACCAACGGTCCGTGAGCCCGATAAATGAAGGG
>WLTJ01000036.1 GCA_009705435.1 Actinomycetota bacterium
ATGGCCAACATCGTGCTCAGATCAAGATTGAAATGCTCACGGATATTCGGGAGCAGAACGCCGAAGGCTGCTCGATCAAGTTCATCAACCGCATTGAGACCGAACAACAAAAGTAACGGATACGCAGCTTCACCACCACAGAGTTCGCGAAGTGACACAACGGGATGACGAATGTTGCCCCAAATACTGCGTGACTCACTCATGAAACATCCTCCTTCTTGCGTGCACGTCTGTACATTCGTCCCGAAAGTTCATCACGAATTCTGATGACCAAAGCCCCCAAGCCGCCGGGCAGGACCAAGAGCATGAACATCACGCCAGCGCCAGTAGAAAGAAATCGCCACTCTGGTGCGGTCACAAACCATTCGGTTCCGCGCAAGTATGCCGCTCCTAAAATGGCACCAAATGAGACGCCGAGTCCACCGACGATTGAAGCGGTAAAAACTTCAAGGCTGCGACCAACATTGTAACTGTTGATGTCAAAACTGTAATTGAGATGCGTATATAGACCGCCGGCGACTCCAGCAATCGCACCTGAAATGGTGAAGGCTGTGAGTTTGACCCAGATCACTGGCACACCAAAAGCCTGAGCAGCGCGTTCGTTATCGCGCAACGCCAAAATTGCTCGACCAGTTCTGCTGCGTCGAATACCACGGACACCAGCGAACACCACGATCGTAACTCCCAATGTGTAGACATAAAAACGAGTTGGAGTATCAATATCTAAACGACCGAAAAGTGGAAATCGCTCAATCCGCTTCCTGGGAATCCACTCAAAAAAGCGATCGTTCAAGAGCCATGAGGTGACGCTGAGGGCAAATACCAAAGTAACGACGGCGAGATAGAGCCCGCGAAGTCGCAATGCCGGCAAGCCGACTAAGAACGCTGCTAATCCTCCAACGATGGCCGCGATCACTAACGACAAAGTCAGATCGACACCCCACGCCTCGGTGCACTTGGCACTGACTGCGGCGCCAATGGCGACAAAACCCACTTGCCCCAAAGAGATCTGACCCGCCCAGCCAGTCAACACCACGAGAGATAAACCGATGATGCCGTAAATAAAGATTGCCGTGACTTTGATGACTTGGTCAGTGCGCAAAAGAATGGGGATTGCCACCAAACTGGCGAGAACCACAGCGTATGTACCCCACCTCATCACGCGGACCCACGGAACTCGCGCTACCTCGGGAGCGAGATCATGAACTTCGTCAGCTAAGCGCCACGATGCAGTGGTGTCTTGATCAAGGCGCGAGACGCCCTTGCGTTGCATCAATAAGGCCGCCATCACCGCCACTGCGATGAACGGCGCGACTAGCAAAGGACTTTCAGCGTTCCATTGCACTCCGTACTCAAGAATTCCTAGCGCCACAGCGGCAACTGCAATCGTTGGCAAGTTGCGCAGTCGTCCAATCACTAAAGCCGCCAGTGCCAGTACCAAGCCCGAGACCGAGAGTGCGCCACCGATCGGCACTCCAAGAATTCCCGAGCGCAAAAAGAGGGCTAAGAACGACAACGCCGATGCCAACATCCACACAATGGTGGAAAGCCAGCCCACTGGTATTCCCAGAAGGGCAGCGCGATCACTGCGCTCGGCGGCGGCGCGAACAGCAATGCCGACTTGCGTTTTCGAAAGAAACAACCCCACCGCAATCATTGCCAGCGGAGCAAGGATCATGGCAATGAGATCATTGGCGTTCAGAATGAACGTCCCGACGGTGAGTTTCCAGGCGACAGGGGGCGGAATCCTTTCGGAAGCCGCCACTTCGTCCCATAATCGGGGCAAAATAATGGCCAATACGCTCAGCAGTTGAGTGATACCCAAAGTTGCCACGGTCAGCACCAAGCGCGGGGAACGCACGAAGCGCCGCACGATCGCCAATTCCACGATGGCACCTAGAACAATCGAACTGATGAGACCGACACCGAGTCCAAAAAGATACGGCAAGCCGTTGAATACGATCAGGCCAACTGACAAAATTGCTGGCACAAAACCCAGATCCGCCTGAGCGAAGTTGATCACTCTGTTGGCTCGATAGACCAAGGCCATTCCCACAGCTAAGAGTGCCGTCAGCAACCCGAGCACGATCCCGCGAATAAAGGCCCCCGCAGGTAAACCAAAAAAGACCAACTGCACGGCTACAAGCGCGAATGCAGGTGTTAAAGACATCAAAGTACGACGAAGATCGGAACCTATTTTACTCATTTCTCACCCCTCCCCCTGTAAACAAAAAGGCCGCAACATCTGCTTTATCGCACCTCATTACCCCACTTATGGTTAGCACAGCGACCCTCATGGATGTTCATTGGGTTCAGCCACAAGTTATGTCAGTTAGTATGCAAGTACTTACAACTAGTTAGGGTCAAGATATGGGAACAGTGCGCCGTCACATTTATATAGATGCCCCAGCAGATGTGGTCTGGGGCATCGTCGGAGCACCTGACCGTCTCCACGAATGGTTCCCCATTGATAGTTGCGAAGTCGTTGGTAACAAGCGATGGATTAATCTGCCGAGCGGTTTGCGCTTTGAAGAGGACATCATCACCCTTGATCACGACCTGCGTCGTTTTCAATATGCGATTGTCAACAATATGATCGTCACTCATCATCTCGCCACAGTTGATGTCATCGCTGATGGGGCAGATCGTTGCATCGTGATCTATGCAACTGACATTGAGCCAGAACCTATGGGTCTGGTGATTATTGGAGCTGCTGGATCTGGTTTGAAAAAATTACAAAGCATGTTTTCACGCGTGAATGGAGTCAGTTAATGGGACGCAAAATATTATTTATCACCACCGACCAACAGCGCTTTGATGCACTCGGGTGTAACGGCGGCCTGATCGCCCGCACTCCTAACATTGATGCCCTGGCAGCACACGGGATCAACTACAACCGCGCCCACCCACAAAACGTTGTGTGCATGCCTTCGCGCTCAACCATGATTACTGGTCAGCACGTGTCCACCCACGGCGTATGGATGAACGGAGTTCCACTTCCTGTTGATGCCCCGAGTGTGGCGAGCACCTTGCACGATGCCGGATATAAAACGGCACTCATTGGCAAGGCCCATTTTGAACCTTTCCTCGATCCATTCTTGCGCTTCGCTGAAAATCAATTGGCGGCCTCGGGCACGCACTCGCTTATTGAAGACGGATATCTGCATCGCGGTTTCGACCATATGGAATCGGCTGCTCATGGTGGCATGGGGACATTTCACTATGCCCAATGGTTGATGAAAAATCATCCAGAGGCGGTTGCCATGTACTACCGCGTGCTGGATATGGAACTACAGGTGAGCGCCCTCGGTGGCACCAACACTGGCGCTCCCCAAGCCCACATCAACAACATCCCGCGCGAGTGGTATCACACTGATTGGGTTGCTGATCGGGCTATTGCTTGGCTGGAATCGCTTGACCCCGATGCCGATTGGTTTTGCTGGGTGAGTTTTCCCGACCCACACCATCCGTGGGATCCTCCAGCATCTGAACTACATCGCGTGAACTGGCGAGATGTAGATCTTCCCGTTGGGTTCCCAGTGGATCGCGCGCAACGCGAAGCAATTCTTGATGCCAAACCGGCGCAGTGGCGCAAATGGTATGACGGAGATTTTGTCTCCAACTATGAAGCACCGCGGCGATGGGTCCCGAACACTCTCACCGAGGACCAAGTTCGCGAAATCAACGCTCTGACTCATATTGAAAACGAACTCATTGACGAGGCCGTTGGTCGTTTGATGAAGCATGTTGAAAGCCGAGGTTGGGGGGCAGATACAGATGTCTTGTTCTCCACCGATCACGGTGAATTCCAAGGAGACTTCGGCTTGTTGTTCAAGGGCCCGTACCATGTTGATTCGCTGATGCGCGTGCCACTGATTTGGCGACCAGCGCCCTCGGCTGGCGTTGATCCAGCAACCGTGACCGCACCTGTTGGACACGTTTCTCTAGCGGCTACGTTCTGCGAAATTGCCGGCCTCCCCCAACCGGCTTACGTTGAAGCACCACGACTTCCCATGAATGACGAGGATGCCAGAACTCTTGGTCACGAACGAGTCCTCACCGAATGGGACAGCGTTCTGTTCGGCAAAATCGTGGGATTGCGAACGATCTGTCGCGATGGTTGGGTAGCAACGGCCTGCTTACCTGGAAGCCTGCACAATGGCACCGAAGGTGAGTTATACAACCTGGCTAATGATCCTCTGCAGCAGATCAACCTGTGGGATGACAGCGCTTATCGCTCAACACGAGATGACCTTCTCGCCGATATGTGGGACAGTCTGCCGACTCCCGACGCCGTGCGTCGCGAGTGTGATGCACCGGTCTAAGTCCAGACCAGATATGGCCTGACCCTCCATACGAGCACCTCACCGTTTTCTGCTGGGCCGCGCCCACATTGTTGGGACTTGAACCCACCGAGAAAAGAGGACACAATGGCACTTGATGAAGCAGACCGTTTTCGCATTACCACCAAACTTGCCGACACCCTCGGCCAAGACGACGCTGCTGCCCTAATGGAGACGATTCCTCCCTTTGATTGGCATCAAATCGTAACGAAGACCGATCTCACAAACGCCGTCAAAGATTTGGCCACCAAGTCCGATATGGCTCTTGAGTTCAGCACTCTTCGCGAAGAGATGGGCATTAAGTTTTCGCAAGTTGACGCTGGCTTTGCGCGGGTTGACGCTCGCTTCGAACAAGTTGACGGTCGTTTCTTCCAAGTCGACGCGAAACTATCTGACCTCAGAACCGAGCTGCACAAGACTTTGCGCGTTCACTTTTTAGCGCTGATTACGACAATGGTAGCTATGAACACCATGATGGTCTCGTTAGTCGCTCTGCTCAAATAGCAACCACCCAAACGGTCATTTATTCCAGATCGGTGCGACGGTCGCGAAACACTCCCCAACCAGTTCGCATCTCGGCCACTTCGTCAAGATCGAACGTTGAGATTAAAACGGTCTCACTGACGCGGTCCGCTTCCGCAAGTATCTCACCTGTCGGACCAGCAATAAAAGATGAGCCGTAAAATGTCAGAGTAAAACGCGATCCTCGCTCAACACCCACACGATTGGCCGCCACAACTGGGACCAAATTGGCACCAGCATGGCCTTGCATGACTCGTTGCCAATGAGCCGCCGAATCAAGTGTTGCATCCATCGGTTCACTGCCGATGGCAGTCGGATACAAAATAATTTCCGCTCCGCCTAGAACCAAAGCCCGCGCTACCTCAGGAAACCATTGATCCCAACATATGGCAACGCCGATACGACCCACTGCCGTATCCCACACTTTGTATCCCGTATCACCAGGTCTGAAATAAAACTTCTCCGAATATCCCGGACCGTCGGGGATATGACTCTTGCGATACACGCCAAGGACCATCCCGTCAGCATCAATGATCGCGCATGAGTTGTATAGCGCATTTCCATCCCGCTCATAAAAACTCACTGGAATGACGACTGACAATTCACGCGCCAATTTTTGGAAATGCTCAATAGTTGAGTGTCCCACTAAGGGCTTGGCCCGCGCAAAATGCTCTGTCCGCTGATCTTCACAAAAATAGTGACCCTCAAAAAGCTCGGGAATCAAAATGAGATGTGCGCCACGCGCAGACGCTTCACGCACAAGACGATCTGCCGTCGCTACATTTTCAGAGATGACATCCGTCATCGACATCTGCAGAGCGGCAACAGTGAGCGAGCGCATCATTTAGGCAACAGCTAGAGCACTCATCAGACGCGCTGCAAACTCTTCGCTATGTGCTTCAATTTTGGCACGATGCAAAGCCATACCACCGATCACGTCGGCACCTAAACGATTGACCGACTTTTCCATTGCCCCAAGCGTCTTGCCCGGATTCAAAGCGAAGGTACAGAAAGTGGCCGCACGCTTGCCAGTGATGGCAGGTAGAGCATTGATGTTGCCGATACCCCAAGGACTTTGACCGACGATAAATGCCCCGTGCACCCATGTGCCGACCACGATTAGATCAGCCGCCTGCAGGGCTAGATGATCGGGCTTCTTGACAGGGTTGAGACCAGTAATCGTCCAACCTTCCTGCTGCAGATTGCCGGCGATGAGTTCGGCAGCCTTCCATGTGTTCCCCGTGAGGCTTTCAACTAAGAGTGCAACTTTCATACTCCGATTCAACCATGCGCGATGGGTCAGGGCGAAGAATATGCTCAGACTTTTTTCAGCGGGGCCCATGCCAGCAACAGATGCTTGCGGCCTTTTTCACGGAAATTGACCACGGCCTCGGTTTTATCCCCCGAACCAGTGATGTCAATCACGATGCCCTCACCAAAAACGGCGTGTTCAACACTATCCCCGACGCGTAAACCAATCTCCTGAGTATTTGTTTGCTGTGGTGGACGGTGAGGGGTTGAACGTCCTGCGGCTAAAGCGGCATCAACCTGGCGCTCACGAAACTCGTCATCGGGGTCAAAGGAACTAACTTTTGTGCGGCCCCAATCGTCATCTCGTGTGAGGCGCGCTGTGGAACGATTTTTGACATTGCCTTCGTGCTGCACCAAGGTATCGGGAATCTCATCTAAGAATCGTGAGGGTGGGTTGTACTGAGTTGATCCAAACTGTTGTCGGCTCCAAGCGTGAGTGAGGAACAATCTTTCACGGGCACGGGTGATGCCGACGTAGGCCAAACGCCGTTCCTCTTCAAGTTCTTGAGGGTCAACTAGGGCACGGCTGTGCGGGAATAAACCTTCTTCAACACCGACGATGAAGACCACTGGGAACTCAAGGCCCTTGGCGGCATGCATCGTCATCAGCACAACTTTTTCATCATCACCAAGGTCATCGCTATCGGCCACAAGTGAAACTTGTTCAAGAAACTCATCGACTTTGGCGAACTCTCTGGCCGAAGACACCAACTCATCAAGATTTTCTAAGCGACCAGCAGCTTCAACAGAATCATCGGACTCAAACTCGGAGCGATACCCAGACTTCTCCATCACTGCCTCAAGTAATCCGCCTGGACCCTGTTCTTCCTGAGTGGATACCTCTTCAATCACTGCCACAAACGATTCAATACCCCGACGCGCCGCACCAGAAACACCAGCTTCTTCGGCTCGCCGCAGAGCTTCGAAAAAAGAGATGTTCTCTTGACGAGCGAACTCGTCCAGTCGACTGACACTTGTATCGCCGACTCCACGCTTCGGCATGTTCAGCACGCGCTTGATACTGACCTCATCGGATGGATTCGTGAGCACTCGCAAATAGGCAACCGCATCTTTGACTTCACGACGGTCATAAAAACGTGTGCCACCAACCACTTTGTAAGGAATGCCGAAGCGCATGAGAATTTCTTCAACGACTCGGCTCTGCGGATTGGTGCGATAAAAAACAGCCATATCGCCCCAGGTGCGACCCGATGATCGCAAAGTCTTCATTGTGCGCGCCACGTAGGCAGCCTCGTCGCCTTCGTCGTCGGCATGAAAGCGAACAATTTGCTCCCCTGGTCCCGACTCAGTCCACAAATCTTTCGGCTTGCGTGCAAAGTTTTGTGCGATCACCGCATTGGCCGCGTCAAGAATCGTCTGTGTGCTGCGATAGTTCTGCTCAAGTACAACAACGCTTACTTCGTCAAAGGCATCCTCAAATTGCCCGATGTTGCGAAAATCGGCACCACGAAAAGCATAAATGGACTGATCAGTATCGCCAACGACACAGACATTGTGATGACGCGCCGCAAGCTGAAGCACGATTTCGTTTTGCGCGATATTCGTATCTTGATATTCGTCTACCAAAATATATTTAAATCGCTCTTGGAAAGAAGCCAACACATCTGGGTGCAAACGAAATAGTCGCACAACATTGACTAGCAGATCATCGAAGTCCATCGCTCCCGCTTTTAATAGGCGCTCTTGATACTCGCGATAGATCTCTGAATGTTTGCGATCAAAAATATGTGCCGCTTGATTGGCGGCGTCACCTGGGGACAAAAGTTCATTTTTCCATTTAGAGATGACGGCGTGTACCCCTCGAGGCGTAAAACGTTTTGTATCTAGTCCCTGATCGCGAATCACATAGCCAGTCAGCCGCTGAGCATCTGCTTGATCGTAGATGCTGAAATTTTTTGGATACCCAATGCGTTCGGCATGGATCCGTAGCATCCGCACACATGCCGAGTGAAAAGTTGAGACCCACATTGATTTAGCAACAGGACCAATCAAGGATTCGACTCGATGCTTCATTTCGCCAGCGGCCTTATTGGTGAAGGTGATCGCCAAAATGCTCATTGGACTGACCCCATGATTGGAAATGAGATGGGCAATGCGATGAGTGAGTACCCGCGTCTTGCCACTACCAGCACCAGCCACCACGAGCAACGGACCATCAACATGCTCGGCGGCCTCACGTTGCATCGGGTTTAACCCATCGAGTGAAATCGGCTCAATACGAGTATTTCTGTAACGAGCTGCGTAGGGCGTCGATTCACCATCGACTGCAGGTACCGGAGAGGACCCAAACAAATTATCGTCGTCAAAGGAGGGGTTCGCGTCAGCCATGGGATCTCCATTCTAGAGAACGGGTGTTCTATAGATGTGCCCGTGAGGGGACAAAAAAATCTGGTGGGGGCGAATCGCACTCAGCAAATCGCCCCCACCAGACCTCATTCAAAGCGGGCGGAATTATGGACTAACTGTGTTTACTCACCAGCCGAATCGTCATCGGCAGAATGAATGCCATTGACCATGTCAGTGATGTGTTCTGTGATGTCGGCGGTGGCCTGAGCCACTAGTGCGTCAATCACCGATTGAACTGACTTGCCGTTGGCTTCTGCCACCTCGGCAATCGTCTGACCACTTTTAACTGCGGTCTGCAACTCGGTTGTGGTGATGCCGATGGCTTCGGCGGCGGCGGCAAGCATCTCCTGGCGACGCTCACCCTTCGGGCCTCCGCGACCCTGATGCCCGTCATCACTCTCATGATCTTGGTCACCAGCGGGACGAGCTGCTTCAAGTGCGGCGACAATCGCCTCAACCTGAGATGACGTCAGCGTGCCAGCATCAACTAAGGTCTGCAAACGAGTTGCCAACATTGCTGAGCGCTCGGGGCGAACTCCATTGGCTGCCGGAGGGGTTGTTGGCTTAGTTGACAACGCAGTCACAACTGCCTCGACTTCTGAGGCATCGAGCGTGCCAGCATCAACCAAGGTCTGCAACGCTTCTCGCAACTTGGCTTGGCGAGCTGCTGGGTCCATCTTGGCACCATCATGTTCGCCTTCTCCTCGGCCACCATCGAAGTCATCATTGGTGTCATCGCTGCTAGCGATTGTTGATACTGGTGCACTCGATGCCGAGGCTCCTCCAGAAACATTCATCAACAATCCAGCACCAGCACCGATCAACAAACCTGCGGTCACACCGATCACTGCAAATTTCTTCGTTTTAGGCTTTGTATATTTCGTTTCCATTATCTGTTTCCTTTGTTCTTGGACACCAAGTGGTGTGAGTACAGACTGCAACTCCTAGGTGAGAAGTAAATATCATCAAGGTAAGAGCAATGTGAGAGTTTTTCCCTCCTCCATGGCGATCAAAAACCCTACTCAACATGCTTTTCAGCCGTGGGCAGGAAAAACCCAATCTCGGCTCCTCCACCCTCTCGATTGCGTGCGAAGACATCGCCACCATGACTCCGAGCAACATCGGCGACAATGGCCAAACCGAGTCCAGAGCCGGGCAATGTGCGTGAGGCCACAGCACGGTGAAAGCGTTCAAAGATCAAATCTAATTCCGACTCGGGCATACCTGGACCACGATCGCTCACCACGATCTTGCCGCCCGAAATCGACACCTCAATGTCATTGTTGCTCGTATCAAATTTCACAGCGTTATCGAGGAGATTTGAAATTGCCCGATCAACAAGATGACGACGAGCCACAATAATTGATGTGTCACCAGTGACCACAATGTTGCGGCCACTTCGTCTTGCCGCACGTGCAGCGACAGCAGTAGCCAAACCTTTCATCTCGATTGGTTGTGCGAGTTCATCCGTGTGACGATCAACAGCAAGGGTGACTACCTCTTCAACAAGCGCAGCCAACTCTGCGGTATCACGATCAATATCGAGCAGGATCTGTTGACGTGCCTCAGAATCAATATCGGGATGACGTTTCAAGACATCAAGATTGGTGCGCAAACTAGTAAGCGGAGTTCGTAACTCA